>CAYSTN010000035.1:0-20106 GCA_964434135.1 uncultured Oscillospiraceae bacterium | reverse complement strand
AAAACCACCCCACGACCCAATGAAATGGTCGTGGGGTGGAAAGGAGCAGCAACGAAATGGACGAGAACTGCCGCTTGCGGCAGGGCGAGGGATATGAAGTTTGCTGCGACGCGGGCATCGACCCCTACGAGGTGCAGAGCAAATTAGAACGTGCGTTGCAAAGCAACAAGTGCAGTGCGAATGGAAAGATTTCGGGCAGACAGAGTCGCCCGAAGCCTTCCCCAATACGCAAACCCCCGGAACAGGTTTTCTCCTGTTCCGGGGTCGTTCGTGTATTCGCGTCCTTACTCCGACCCGATGGCCGAAAGCTCATAGGGCGTGGTCTGATAGACGAAATAGTTGAGCCAGTTCTGATACAGCAGATTCGCATGGCTGCGCCACGTGACCTGCGGCGGCAGCGTTTCATCGTCATTCGGATAGTAGTTTTCCGGCACATGGATCGGCAGCCCCGCGTTTTTGTCGCGCAGATATTCCTGCTCCAGCGTCCGTGCGTCGTATTCCGAATGCCCGGTGATAAAGACCTGCTTGCCGCCCTCGGTGGCCATCGCATAGATGCCCGCCTGCTCGGACACGGCCAAAATCTTCAGCGCGCCGCAGCGCTCGACGTCCTCCGTCCGGATGCTCGTGTGCCGCGAGTGCGGCACCATAAACACCTCGTCGAACCCGCGCATGAGCATCGACGAGCGCCGCGTGACGCGGTGCGGATATACGCCGAAGAGCTTTTCCGGCAGCGCGACCTTGTCAATGCCATAGTGGTAATACAGCCCCGCCTGCGCGCCCCAGCAGATGTGGAACGTGCTGTGTACGTGGGTGCGGCTCCACTGCATGATCTGGCACAGCTCCGGCCAGTATTCAACCTGCTCAAACGGCAGCTGCTCCACCGGCGCGCCGGTGATAATCAGTCCGTCGAAGCACCGCTCGCGCACGTCCGCAAACGTCTTGTAGAATTTCAGCAGATGCTCGCGCGAGGTGTTTTTCGACTCGTGGCTGCGCGTGTGGATCAGCTCCAGCTCCACTTGCAGCGGTGTATTGCCCAGCAGCCGCGACAGCTGCGTCTCGGTGGCGATCTTCGTGGGCATCAGATTCAGAACCAGAATTTGCAGCGGGCGGATATCCTGCGTGACGGCGCGTGTTTCGTTCATCACGAAGATATTCTCCTCGGCCAGCGTCTGCGCCGCCGGCAGCCCGGTGGGGATCATGATGGGCATAGTTTGTTTCCTTTCTGTTTTATCGCAGCGCCTGCGCCAGATCGGCGATGAGGTCTTCCGCGTCCTCCAGCCCGCACGAGTATCGGATGAGGTCTTCGCCCACACCGGCCGCGCGCAGCTCGTCCGCGTTCATCTGCCGGTGCGTCGACGAGGCCGGATGCAGACAGCACGTGCGCGAGTCTGCCACGTGCGTCTCGATCGATGCCACGCGCAGCCGACCCATCACGGCCTCAGCCGCACTTCTGCCGCCCTTCACGCCAAAGCTCACCACGCCGCACGAGCCGTTCGGCAGGTATTTCTGCCCCAGCGCGTAATACCGGTCACCCGGCAGCCCGCAGAACTGCACCCAGGTGACGTTCTCGTGCTGCTGCAAAAACTCTGCCACGCGCTGCGCGTTTTCGCAGTGGCGGCGCATCCGCACATGAAGACTCTCCAGCCCCAGATTCAGATAATACGCATTCTGCGGCGACTGGCACGAACCAAGGTCGCGCATCAGCTGCACCGTGGCCTTGGTGATATACGCGCCCTCCAGCCCGAACCGTTCGGTGTAGGTCACGCCATGGTAGCTCTCATCCGGGGTACACAGTCCGGGGTATTTGTCCGCATACCGCGTCCAGTCAAAGCGCCCCGCGTCGACGATCGCGCCGCCCATCGCGCCCGCGTGGCCGTCCATATACTTTGTGGTGGAATGGACGACGATGTCCGCGCCCCACTCGAACGGGCGGCAGTTGATGGGCGTGGCAAACGTGTTGTCCACGATCAGCGGTACGCCGTGCCGGTGCGCGGCGGCGGCGAATTTTTCGATATCCAGCACCGTCAGCGCCGGATTGGCGATCGTCTCGCCGTATAGCGCCCTGGTGTTGGGACGGAACGCCGCGTCCAGCTCCTCAGCCGAGCAGTCCGGGTCGACGAAGGTCACGTCGATGCCCATGCGCCGCATCGTCACGGAAAACAGGTTGAAGCTCCCGCCGTAAATGCTCGACGAGCTGACCAGATGGTCACCCGCCTGTAAAATATTGAACACTGCAAAAAAGATCGACGACATTCCCGAAGCCGTCAGCATGGCTGCCGTACCGCCTTCGAGTGCGGCGATCTTGGCCGCGACCGCGTCGTTTGTGGGGTTTTGCAGCCGGGAGTAAAAATACCCGCTTGCTTCCAGATCGAACAGCTTGCCCATTTCGGCGCTGCTGTCATATTGAAAGGTGGTGCTTTGGATGATGGGGATCTGGCGCGGTTCGCCGTTTTTCGGGTCGTAGCCCGCCTGTACGCAGCGCGTACCGAGTCCGTATGCTGCCATATCGAATACCTCCTGAAACCGGGAATAAGGGCGCACCCGCGCGCGTTTTGCGCGCGTCATGCGCCCTTATTTTACATCAAAACAGTTTGTATGTCCAGCCCATATCGTCTGCGACCGCACCGGTCTGCATCCCATAGAGCGTGTCATAGAGCTTCTGCGCGACCGGGCCGACCGTTCCGTCGGCAACGGTGATGTCCGCGCCGTTGTAGTTGAGCCAGCCGATGGGCGAGATGACCGCCGCCGTGCCGCTCGCGAAGATTTCCTGCAAGCGCCCGGCCTTCGCCGCGTCTTCGATCTCGTGGATGGAGAGTTTGCGCTCGGTGATCTTCACGCCCCACTTTTTCAGCAGCTGAATGACCGAATCGCGCGTGATGCCCGGCAGGATCGTCCCGGAAGTGAGCGGCGCGGTGATGACCTCGTTGTCAATGCGGAAAAACGCGTTGGACGTGCCGATCTCCTCGACGTATTGATGCTCCGCCGCGTCGAGCCACAGAACGTCCTTGCAGTTGTAGCGCATCGCGTCCTGGCTGGCGCGCATACCGCCGCCGTAGTTGCCGCCGACCTTGGCATAGCCCGTGCCGCCCTGCGCCGCGCGGATATACTTATCCTGCACATAAATGCGCGTCGTACTCAGACCGCCGTCGTTGGCTGCGTAATACGAGCCGGTCGGGCTGAGGATAATCATAAACTTATAGTGCTTGGCCGGCAGCACCGAGAACGAGACTTCATCGCCAAAGATGAACGGCCGGATATACATCGCCGTACCGGGCGCAGACGGCACCCAGTCCAGATCCTCGTGGATAACGGCCTTGACCGCCGCCAAAAACAGTTCGCCCGGCAGCTCCGGGATGCACATCCGCTCGCAGGTACTCTTCATGCGCGCGATGTTGCGATCCGGACGGAACAGCTGTACGCCGCCGTCGGGCGTGCGATAGGCTTTCATGCCCTCAAACATCATCTGTGCGTAGTGCAGCACACACGAAGCCGGCTCGATGAGGAACGGCGCGTGCGGCACGACGCGGCCGTCGTGCCAGCCCTGTCCCTCGTCATAGTCCATGACAAACATATGATCCGTGAAGTATTGCGCAAAGCCCAGCTTCGTCTCGTCTGCGGGACGGGGCTTGGGGTTGGTGGTTCTGGTGACCGGGAACTGATATTCCATGGTGATTCCTCCTGACTTTAAATACGATACAATTCCGGGCGACGATCCCGGAAAACATGGATGGAAGTTCGGATATCCTGCAACACGGCAAGCTCGCACGTCGCGCTGATGACGCTCTCATCCGTCCCGGCCTCGGCCAGGACGCTGCCCCACGGGTCAAGCAGCACCGACCCGCCGCCGTAGCGCGTCTGTCCGGCCTGGCCGCAGGAATTGCAGCAGGCGACGAACATCTGATTCTCAATGGCTCTTGCCGTGACGAGCGCGCGCAGATGCGCGCTTCTGGCCGCAGGCCACTGCGCGACCAGAAACAGCACGTCCAGCCCCTCAACGGCCAGCGTCCGCGTCAGCTCCGGGAAGCGGATGTCATAGCAGATCAACACCGCGCACTGCACGCCGTCCAGCGTAAACCGGCACAGCCGCTCACCCGGGGTGTAATACTGCCCTTCGTCCATGGGCGAAAACAGATGCGTCTTGTCATACTCGCCCACCTGCCGTCCGCTGCGGTCAAAGACACACGCGGTATTGTACACGCGCCCGCCGCGCACGTTGCTCACGCTTCCGGCGACGATGGCCGTGTCCAGCTCACGCGCAAGCGTGGAAAACACCGTTCGAACCTGCGCGCAGTCCGTGTCGCACAGCGCGGCCAGACCCTCGCGCGGGAAAAATCCCGTGTTCCACGTCTCCGGCAGCACGATCACGTCGGGACGGTCTTTGGCGGCCTGCCGCACGAGCGCCTCTGCCCGCCGGAAATTCTCCTCCGGCCGGGCAAACGCCATGTTCATCTGGATGCAGGAAAGTTTCATTTCACGCAGCCTCGTCCGGCCTCAATGGCCTGCATATTGCTCTCAAACAGCTCGGCCTTGCGCGCAGGGATGACCTTGCGCAGCGCCGGAGCCAGCGACTCGGCCTTTACGCACCCGGTCTTCTCGACCAGCGCACCCAGCAGCAGCATATTTGCCAGCGTCGGTGTACCCAGTTCTGCTGCCAGCTTTGTGGCCGGAATGTAATACGCCTCAACGTCCGTGCGCTGCACCTTGCGGGAGATGAGCGTCGCGTCGATGAATATCTTCCCGCCCGGTGCGACCGCGTCTTCGTATTTATCAAGTGACGGGTTGTTCATCACCATCAGCACGTTCGGCTTCTGCACGATGGGCGAGCCGACGGGCGTATCGGACAAAATGACATTGCAGTTTGCCGTGCCGCCGCGCATTTCCGGCCCGTAGGACGGCAGCCAGCTCAACTCGCGCCCTTCCAGCAGTCCCGCGTAGGCCAGTACCTTCCCGGAAAACAGCAGTCCCTGCCCGCCGAACCCGGCAATGACGATCTGATGCTCAGCCATGCTCCTGCACCTCCTTGTCGCGGTAAACGCCCAGCGGATAATACGGGATCATCTTCTCGTCGATCCACTCCAGCGCCTTCTGCGGGGTCAGACCCCAGTTGGTCGGACAGGCTGAAAGCACCTCGACCAGCGAAAAGCCCTTGCCCTCGAGCTGGTTTTCAAACGCCTTTTTGATGGCCGCCTTGGCGTTTCGTACATTTTTGACTTTGTTGACCGTCACGCGCGCCAGATACGCCGGTGCGTCGAGTGTCGCGAGCAGTTCGCAGATGCGGATGGGATAGCCCTGCGTCTTCACGTCGCGGCCATACGGCGAGGTCTGCGTGACCTGCCCGGGCAGGCTGGTCGGTGCCATCTGCCCGCCCGTCATGCCATAGATGGCGTTGTTGATGAAGATCACCGTGATATTTTCGCCTCTGGCCGCTGCGCTCACCGTCTCGCACAGACCGATGGAAGCCAGATCGCCGTCACCCTGATAGGTGAAAACGACGTTTTCCGGGCACGAGCGCTTCACGCCCGTTGCCACAGCCGGTGCGCGGCCATGCGCGGCCTCGATCATATCGCAGGTAAAATAGTTGTAAGCCAGCACTGAGCAGCCGACCGGCGCAATGCCAATCGTCCGACCCTCGATGCCCAGCTCGTCGATGCACTCGGCGACGAGCCGGTGAACAATGCCGTGCGTACAGCCGGGGCAGTAGTGCAAAACGGCGTCGGTCAAAGCCTTCGGTTTTTCAAATCCACTCATACGCTTGCGCCTCCTTCGGCCATAGTCTTGATGCTTGCCAGCACCTCATCCGGGGTGGGGATCATGCCGCCGACGCGGCTGCACAGCGCCACGGGCTTTTTGCACCGCACCGCCAGCTCCACATCCTGCCGCATCTGTCCCATACTCAGCTCCACGCACACAAAGCCCTTGACCTTGTCTGCCGCAGCCAGCAGCGGCTTTTGCGGGAACGGCCAGAGCGTGATGGGGCGGATCATACCGGCCCGGATGCCCTGCCGCCGCGCTTCTACGATGGCGTTGCGCGAAACACGGGCGGTGATGCCGCACGAGACGATGCACACGTCCGCGTCGTCCATCATGAACTCTTCCCACAGCGTTTCATTCTCTTCGATCTTCCGGTAGCGCTCGAAGCGTTCGAGGTTCTTCTGTTCCAGCTCTGCCGGAGACAGATACAGCGAGTTGATGATATTGTGCGCGCGCCTGCATTCCGTGCCGGTGACGGCCCAGTCGGGCGCGGCGGTAAGCATCGGCGCGTCCTGCGGCAGCACCACGGGCTCCATCATCTGCCCCATCGTGCCGTCGGCCAGCAGCATCGCCGGCATCCGATACCGGAACGCCAGTTCAAACGCCTTCTGCGTCAGATCGGCCATCTCCTGTACGCTCGCCGGGGCGAGAACCAGCACGTGGAAATCGCCGTGACCCGGCCCGCGCGTGGCGAGGAAGTAGTCCGACTGCGACGGCTGAATACCGCCCAGACCCGGGCCGCCGCGCTGCACGTTGACGATGAGCGCGGGCAAATCTGCGCCCGCCAGATACGAGATCCCCTCGCACTTGAGCGCGATACCGGGGCTTGACGACGAGGTCATCGCCAACTTGCCGGTCGAGGCCACGCCATAGACCATGTTGATGGCCGCGATCTCGCTCTCAGCCTGTAAAAACACGCCGCCGATCTTCGGCATCCGTTTGGCCATATAGGCCGCGATCTCCGTCTGCGGCGTAATGGGGTAGCCGAGGTAGTGACGGCAGCCGCAGCGAATGGCGGCCTCCGCGATGGCCTCGTTGCCCTTCATAAGCACCTTTTCCTGCATACTTCGCTCCTTTCTCACGCCTGAACCGTGATGACGCAGTCCGGACACATCGTTGCGCAAAATGCGCAGCCGACACACTTATCCGGGTCGGTCAGCTCGACGGGGGTGTGACCTTTTTGATTGAGTTTCGTCTTCGACAACGTCAATAGCTTCTTCGGGCACGCGGCCACGCACAGCCCGCAGCCCTTGCAAAGCTCCTGCTGAAAGATCAATTTTGCCATGAAAGCGCCTCCTGTGTGAGTTGATAATATAACTGCTGAAGCTCCAGCGGGAACAGGTTTTCCACCATGGGCTTCAGTGCGGGATACAAATGTTCTGCGCAGCAGTGCATCACCACCGGCAGGCCGCTCAGCTGCGCCAGCGCCTGCGTCGGCGGCACACTGTCCAAAACGTCCTGCGCCGTGGTCTGCGCGCCGAGGTTGGTGTTGTTGACAAGACCCGTAAACGGCAGACCGCACGCCGCTTCGATCTCGTGCATTACACCGAGCGCCTGCTGCGCCGTGCGCGTCAGCGGCCGCGCGAAATTTACCACGAGCAGCATCTGATAGTTGTCTTCGCCCCGAATCTCCGGTGCGTACCGCCCGAGCGCCAGCGCGCCGCGGTCATCGCCTCCGATGTCCAGCACGCCGTACTGTGTGCGGCTGGCCACCAGTGCGTAGGTCTGCGTCGGCATGGCAGGCACGTCGAGATTGGAGTTTGCAAACGGTGAGCAGATCAGCTCGATGCCCTCGCTGCGCAGCTGCGCTTCGCTGTCTTTCGTGCGGAAATACGGGTTGACGATATCCAGATCGGCGATCGTCACCGGCAGCTTCTGCCTGCGCAGCGCCCGCGCATAGTTCAGCGCGATATTCGTCTTTCCGCTGCCGTAATGCCCGGCAAAGAGCGTCAGTCTTTTTTGCTCCATCATGCGCCCTCTTACAGCCGGTTGCGGATGATCTTGCCGCTGATGGTCTTCGGCAGCTCGTCGCGGAACTCGACGATACGCGGGTATTTATACGGCGCGGTGTGCGCCTTGACGTAGCTCTGAATTTCCTTTTTCAGTTCGTCCGTTCCCTCTGTGCCCGGAACAAGGACGATCACCGCCTTGACGACCTGGCCGCGCAGCTCGTCCGGCGCGGCGCATACGCCGCATTCGAGTACATACGGCAGCTCCATGATGACGTTCTCGATCTCAAACGGCCCGATGCGGTAGCCGGAGGATTTGATGACGTCGTCCGCCCGTCCGACATACCAGTAAAAGCCGTCCTCGTCGCGCCACGCCAGATCACCCGTGTGATACCATCCGTCATGCCACACCGCGCGTGTGCGCGCCTCGTCCTGATAATATCCCAAAAACAGCCCGCACGGCAGCTTGCCTTCTTCGGTGCGGATGCAGATCTCGCCGTTGATGCCGTCTGCGACCGGCTCGCCGTCCGGCCCGACCAGTTCGATGCCATAGCCGGGGATAGGCTTGCCCATCGAGCCGGGCTTCATCATGCTGCCCGTCAGATTGCCGATCCCCAGCGTCATCTCCGTCTGGCCGTAGCCCTCGGCGATCTGCAAACCCGTTGCCTTGCGGAACTGGTAAAAGACTTCGGGGTTGAGCGCCTCACCGGCGGTCGTTGCGTGTTCGATGGAAGACAGGTCATACTGCGACAAGTCCTGTTTGATGAGCATCCGGTACATCGTCGGCGGCGCGCAGAAGGTGGTGATGTGATATTTTGCGAACATCGGCAGAATTTTCGCCGCGTCAAAGCGGTCAAAATCATACGTAAACACCGCGCCCTCGCACAGCCACTGACCGTACAGCTTGCCCCATAGCGCCTTGCCCCAGCCCGTCTCCGAGATGGTGAAGTGCAGCCCCTCGGGCTGGACCCAGTGCCAGTATTTCGCCGTCACGAAATGCCCCAGCGCGTATTTGTAGCTGTGCATCGCGATCTTCGGATACCCGGTCGTGCCGGAGGTGAAGAACATCAGCATTGGCTCGTCACCGCACGGCGCATCCGGCTGCCGCACATACCGCCGCGAGAACAGCGCGTATTCCGCGTCAAAGCAGTGCCAGCCCTCGCGTGTGCCGTTAGCCACGATGCGCGTCACGTTCAGCCCCGTTTCTTCCAGCGCCAGATCGACCTGATGCGCCGTGTCGCCCTCTGCGGTGCAGACGATGGCGCTGACGCCCGCCGCCTGGAAGCGGTACGTAAAATCATGCGCCAGCAGCTGGTTCGTCGCCGGGATGGCAATCGCGCCGATCTTGTGCAGACCCAGAATCGCGAACCAGAACTGATAGTGCCGCTTCAAAACCAGCATCACGCGGTCACCGCGCTTGATGCCGAGCGAGGTGAAGTAGTTCGCCGCCTGCGACGAGCCATCCTTCATGTCCTTAAAGCTGAAGCGCCGCTCGGTCATATCGTTTGCCACGTGCAGCATTGCCAGCTTGTCCGGCGAGCGGCGCGCGATGCCGTCGACGATGTCAAAGGCAAAGTTGAACGTGTCCTCGTGCGCGAAGTGCAGCTGTTTGAGACTGCCGTCCTGCGTTTCTTCCGTCTGGACAAACTTCGAACACAGCAGCTGCTCCGTCGCGCCCTCGTCCACGGTGCGCGGCCGCACGACGATGGCCTGTTCGGCCTCGGTGCTGGCCATAATCATTGCCAGGAACGTGCAGTCCGCACCGTCGACGGCAATCATGCCGTGCGGCGTGGAGCTTTTGTAGAAGATGCTGTCGCCTTCGTGCAGCGTCTCTTCGTGGTCACCCACTCGCACGCGCATCGAGCCTTTCAGCACCAGGTCAAATTCCTGACCGCCATGGGTGGTGGTGTGGATGGGCTTGTTTTGCAGCTCGTCGGAGTATTGATACGTGACCCAATAGGGTGTCGCCAGCTTCTGCCGGAACAAAGCCGCCATATTGCGGATGGTGATGCCGTCCTCGGCGGCGGTAATCAGCCCGCAGCCCTTTCTTGTGACGCTGTAGCTCGAGAGCTTGGCCGACTGACCTTCGAGCAGGTCGGTCAGTTCGATGCCAAACGCCAGCGCGCACTTGTGCAAAAACGTAAACGGCAGATCGACCGTTCCAGTCTCATAGCTTTGGTACTGCTCCACGCTGATCTCCGTTTTTTGTGCCATCTGCTGCTCCGTAAAGCCGGTAATGAGGCGCATTTCGCGGATACGCAGAGCGATCTCCATCAAGGGGCTTACGGCTGCGGTCTGGGTCGTCATAGGGAAATCCTCCTTCTAAAGTCAAACAAAAAAGCTCGCCTCAAGAAACACTCTTGAGGCGAGCTGAACATCTAGCCCGTGGTACCACTCAAATTGCGGCAAAAGCCTTGCCGCCGCTTCAGATCCCAACAGATCCTATCCCTTAACGCGGGAGAACGAAGGACGTCTACTTGCAGCTTGCGTGTTCGAGTCCTCAACTCGGAAGTGATAGGTCTTGTGGGCGTTCTGCTGCCGGCTCGCACCAACCGCCGGCTCTCTGGAAGCAGTCTGTCCGACCGTCTTCGTCATCGTTTTTCCTGATTTGAACTTTGCCCCTTTTTTACCACAGACGATGCCGTCTGTCAAGCGTTTCTTTTTATTTTTTTGTTTTTTTGTGAAAAGTTTCTCTGGCTCAGCCGACCTGTTCGGCGCTTTTTGCCGTATCGATGCCTGCCGCGCCGTCCAGCCCCAGCTCCCGCGTGGCCTGTTCGCGCATCTTGTATTTCAGGACTTTTCCCGCCGCATTCATCGGGAACGACTCGACAAACCGGATATACTTCGGTACTTTGTGCCGCGCAAGGCTTGCCTTGATATACGCAAGCATTTCCTCTTCGCTGACGCTTCCGGGCTGTTTGAGGATGATGCACGCCATGGCCTCTTCACCGTATTTCTGATCCGGCACACCGATGACCTGCACGTCGCGCACCGCCGGGTGCGTATAGATAAATTCCTCGATCTCCTTGGGGTAGAGATTCTCGCCGCCGCGGATGATCATATCCTTGAGTCTGCCTGTAATGCGGTAGCACCCGTTTTCGTCGCGGCAGGCCAGATCGCCCGAGTGCAGCCACCCGTCCTGATCGACCGCCGCCGCCGTAGCCTGCGGCAT
This sequence comes from uncultured Oscillospiraceae bacterium, assembly GCA_964434135.1. Taxonomy (GTDB): domain Bacteria; phylum Bacillota; class Clostridia; order Oscillospirales; family Oscillospiraceae; genus CAG-170. The sequence continues at coordinate 9,234 of CAYSTN010000035.1, read as the reverse complement.
TTTGTAATAGCCCTTCATCGTGTTGTAGCCGCGTGAGCAGAACTCTCCGTTCACGCCGTCGGGCAGCTCCTCGCCCGTTTCGGGGTCGATGATCTTGCACTCGATGTGCGCGAACGCATATCCCACCGTGCTGCACCGCAGCTCCAGCGGATCGTCACACGCGCTCATCGTGCTGCCCGGCGCAGACTCCGTCTGCCCGTAGACGCTTACGATGCCCGTCATGTTCATCTCGTCCGGCTGCGCGGCGCGGCGCATGAGTTCCGGCGGGCAGCCCGAGCCTGCCATGATGCCCGTGCGCATCTGCGAAAAATCGGTCTTGCGGTAATCCGGGTGGTTGAACATCGCGATGAACATCGTCGGTACGCCGTTAAAGCACGTGATCTTCTCCTGGTTGATACACGCCAGCGACACCTTCGCCGAGAAATACGGCATGGGGCACAGCGTCGCGCCGTGCGTCATGCACGAGGTCATCGACAGCACCATCCCGAAGCAGTGGAACATCGGCACCTGCACCATCATCCGGTCAGCCGTCGACAGATCCATCCGGTCACCGATGCACTTGCCATCGTTGATGACGTTGTAGTGCGTCAGCATAACGCCCTTCGGGAAGCCCGTCGTGCCGGAGGTATACTGCATATTGCACACATCGTCCGGCCGCACCGCTGCGGCCATGCGCGCGACCTGTTCGCGCGCGACAAGCTCCGCGCGCTCCATCGCCTCGTCGAACCGCAGACACCCCGGCATCCGGAAGCCCACCGTGATGACATTGCGCAAAAACGGCAGCTTGCGGCAGTGCAGCGGCGCGCCGGGTGCCGTTTCGGCCAGCTCGGGGCACAACGTCTGGATGATCTGGCTGTAATTCGAGTCCAGACAGTGGTCGATCATCACCAGCGTGTGCGTATCCGACTGCCGCAGCAGATACTCCGCCTCATGGATCTTATACGCCGTATTCACCGTCACCAGCACCGCGCCCAGCTTCGTTGCCGCCCAGAACGTGATGAACCACGCCGGGACGTTCGTTGCCCAGATGGCGACCTTGCTGCCGCGTTTTACGCCCAGCGAGACGAGCGCGCGCGCAAACGTATCCACATCCTCGCGGAACTCGGCATACGTGCGCGTATAGTCCAGCGTCGTATACTTAAATGCGTACTGATCCGGGAACTCCTCGACCATCCGGTCCAGCACCTGCGAAAACGTCAGCGGGATCAGGCTGTCTTTTTTCCACACGAACTTGCCCGTGTGCGCCGCGTTGTCATAGAGCGTCTTCTTTTTTCCGCGCGGCGAGTCGAACCGGTTCATAAAGTTTGCAAAATGCGGGAAGATGACCTCCGGGTCGGTCAGCTCCGGCAGCCACTGCGGCTTCCATTCAAGCGAAATGAACCCGTCGTAGTCGATCGAACACAGCGCCTGCATCATCTCCCCGACCGGCAGCGTCCCTTCGCCGATGAGCGCATACGTCCCGTCGTCGTCAGAGTCGCGCAGATGCACGTGGCGCACATATGCGCCCAGATTTTTGATCGTCGTGTCTGCCGACTCGCCGTGTGTCCGGTACGTGTGGTGCATATCCCACACCGCACCGAGCTGGTCACTTGCGAACGCATCGAGCAGCGCGCGCAGCCGCGCCGAATCGGCATAGATCCCGCTCGTCTTGACAAGCAGCGTCAGCCCCAGCGTCTGCGCCGCCGGCAGCAGCGCCGTGAGCGCGTCGCGCACGGCGGCCTCATCGTCGTGCAGCGCAGCGACGCTCACGCACGGCGATTGCACGTCATGCGCCAGCTGCATCAGCTGCGTCACGACCGGCTCGCTGCCGGGCACGGACAGATCACACGACGAGTCCAGACACGGCAGCCGCAGCCCTTTCTGCCACAGCTCGCGCGCCGTCGCGGCAGCGGTGTACTGATGCAGCGCGCCGCCGCGCCCGATGAGCGCAGGCTCGTTTTGTACGTTGTATAATTCGATGCCGCCAAAGTGCATCGTCTCGGCCATCTCCAGCAGCGTCTGCCACGGCAGACTCTGCCAGCCCCGGGTGGAAAAGGAAATGTTCATCGTGCCGCTCCCTTCTTAGCTGTTCGCCGCTTCCTCATAGACGATCTTGTTGATGGCGTTCAAATACGCGTGGACGGACGCGCCAATGATGTCGGTCGAGATGCCGCGCCCGGAATAGAGCTTGCCGCCGCTTCTGAGCTTGACGACCGACTCGCCCATGGCCTCGCGGCCCTCGGTGACGGCCTGGATCTGAAAATCATCCAGCTCATAGTGCCGTCCCAGAATGGACTCGATGGCCAGAAATGCCGCATCCACCGACCCGTCACCCAGACTCACGCCCGACAGAATCTGCCCGTTTTTACTCAGCTTCATCTGCGCCGCGGCGCTGATGGTGTTGCCCGCGTTGATGACATAGCTTTCAAGCCGGTACGTCGGCGGCACCTGCATCGCAGCGGACGCGATGATCGCGTCGAGTTCCTTTTCGCTCACGGTCTGCTTCTTCGACGCAATGCGGCAGAACGCCTCATAGACCTTCGCGCCGTCCTCTTCCGACAGCTCGTAGCCCAGCTGCGCGGCCATTTTCATCACACTTTCCTGCGTGTCGTGTACCGTCAGCGCCGCGCCGAGCGACGGCTGTACGCCGTTGTCAAACGGCGAGAGCCGGCTGCGCCCGGTCTGACACATCCACGCCACCTGCGACAGCAGCCGCGTGATCTGCGTATAGGCGATCGAGCAGCTGCAATCAAGCTCCTGCGCGCGCACCTGCAACAGCTTCGCCAGATGCGCCAGATCGACCGAGTTCACGCAGTATGCTGCGGCCTTGATCTCGTCCACGCCCGCGCGCAGCGCGCTGATGGCGCACGCGTCGGCCATCGCCAGTTCGTTCGCGCACCCCACGCCGAAGCGCACCTGCCGCAGCCCCGGCACGTTTTGTACCAGCGCCCGCAGAAACTCCGAAATTTCCTCCGGCAGCAGCGTTCCTGCCGTGTCACAGACCGTCACGCCGCTTGCGCCCGCGTCGATGGCCGTCTGCACGGCCTCATATAAAAACGCCGGGTCGGCGCGCGTGGCGTCATCTGCCAGAAATTCCACATCCTCACACACGGCCTTTGCCGCACGGATCGTCTCGTCGATGGCCGTGAGCATCGCGGCGGGCTTCTTCCCGGCCAGATACTCCATCTGCACTGCGCTCAGCGGCGCGGGCACCTGCAAGCGCGGGTGCTTTGCCTGCTGAACGGCTGCCCAGCTGCGCGCCACGCTCTGCCCGTTCAGCTCCACCGGCACGCACACGGCGCTGCTGCCCACCGCCGAGGCAATGGACTTGATGAGCAGATGGTCGATCTTGGGGTTGTCGATCGCGTGCAGCTCGATCACGTCCACACCCAGCCGGTCGAGTACCTTGGCCAGCTCGATCTTTTCCCGGAACGAAAGGGCATACCCGGCGGCCTTTCCGGCCTGCCGGATGGTCATATCGGCGATAGAAATGTGTTTCACGGTTGCTCCTCCTTTGTCTGCAAACAAAAAATCCCCGAAGCCTTGCGGCTTCAGGGACGAATCCAATTCGCGGTACCACCCTGCTTATCCTCTGTCTTGCGGCAGAGAATCGCTCTCGGACTCTGACAAGTCCATGGCCTGTAACGCGGCCGGACGGATATTGCTACTGATGCTGTCACGTTCGTAATACCTGCTCGGGAAGCAGACTGCCGCTTGCGCCTGTTACCGGTTCGCACCACCCACCGGCTCTCTGAAACAAGCCTGCAAGGACAAATTTCCGTCATCGCAGTTGGTTTTTTGAATTATCGCCATTATACGCGCGGCGGCGCGCCGCCGTCAAGCGGGAATTGTTTCGTTTGTGCAATTTCTCCACCCGCATCAAAAATCAGCGATATACCGTAGTAAAGTTTGCGCAAATTGCCGATGCCGCCCGGCGCATTGCTTGACTTGCCGCGCCGCGTCGGCTATGATGATACCGGCCGGCAGACCCGGCGAAAGGAGACAGACCCATGCGACTGGATAAATATTTAAAAGTCTCGCGCCTCATCAAGCGCCGCACCGTAGCCAACGAGGCGTGTGACAACGCCCGCGTCACCGTCAACGGCAAACCCGCCAAGGCCGGCTACGAAGTCAAAGTCGGTGACCACATCGCCATCGCGTTCGGTGCGCGCACCGTCACGGTCGAGGTGCTGGCCGTGGCCGAGGCCGTGCGCAAAGACGACGCGAGCGCCATGTACCGCGAAATTTAACGCATAAAAAATCTGCATACACCCTGCTTCTGCGCGTATATATGTACCAGATGCCGCCGTGTCGGCACAAGAAAGGGTGATACCATGCAGCAGGCACTGACCGAGCGCAAACCGCTTGAGCAGCCGCACCGGCTCACGCTCGACGCGCGCAGCCGTCTTTCCATCACAGGCGTTCTCGAGGTCGAGAGCTTTGACGAAACGGAGATCCTTCTGACCTGCACGCGCGGGCCGCTGTCCGTCCGTGGGCAGGGTCTGCATTTGCAGCAGCTGTCCATCGACGGCGGTCAGGTTCTCATCGACGGCAGCGTCGATGCCATCTGCTACGAAGACGAGCCATCGCGCGGCGGCTTTTTCTCCCGCCTCTTCGGCTGATGGAGCTGCCCGTCTCGTCGCAGGCGCTTTTGTTCGCGCAGGGCGCGGTGCTTGGGCTGCTGCTGAGTCTTCTGTACGACCTGCTGCGCGCGCTGCGCCGCTGCCTTCCGGCTCTGACGGTTTGCCTCGACGCACTGTTTGGACTGAGCGTGGGCGTTTTTCTGCTGCTTTTTGCCATCTCGGCCGGAGCGGGCGATCTGCGCCTGTTCGTGTTCGTCGCGATCCTGCTCTCGGCCATCGTCTATTTTCTGGCGTTCAGCCCGCTGATGCTTCGCGTTTTTTCGGTAATTTTTACCCAAATTGGCAAGCTTCTGCATATTTTTCTCGCGCCTTTGCGGATTTTTTTCAAATTGATCGAAAAAATTTTAAAAAACCTCTTTGCAAGCTGCAAAAAATGGTTTAAAATGTCCTGTAAGAAATATCACGATTGGAAGCACGCACAACTGGAAGGAGGCAAGCACCGCAGTGAAGTTCGTCAAGTCGTCGCTGCTTGTCAAGCTGGTGATTCTGATCCTCGTTGTGTACGCTACGGTTACGTTGGTGCGTCTTCGCGCACAGATCGACGAAAAGACCGCCGAGGCTGCCGGGCTGACAAGCTCCATCGCAAGCACGCAGCAGGAAAATGATCGTCTGCAAAGTGCGATCGACGCACTCGATACCCCCGAAGGGCTTGAGCAGGTTGCCCGCGACCAGCTCGGCATGGTGGCCGAGGGCGAGATCGTGTTTGAAGACGTGGGCGATTAAATTGAATATGGGGGATCGGGAAAGAAAGATGCAGCTAAAGGTTGGACAAATCGTTGAAGGAACGGTCAAGAGCCTGACCAAGTTCGGCGCGTTCGTCGCACTCGACGCGACCACCACCGGACTTGTGCATATCTCGGAGATCGCACACACCTATGTCAGCCGGATCGAAGATCACCTGAGCGTCGGCCAGCAGGTCAACGTCATGGTGATCGGCATGGAGAATGGGAAAGTCAACCTCTCCATAAAACGCACGCAGAGCCAGCAAGCGCCGCGTGCGCGGCAAAGTGCGCCGTCTGCGCAGCGCGCACAGGCTGCGCCGCCAAATACCGCCGCACCCGCGCAGAAGTCGTTTGACGATATGCTGCGGCAGTTCATGTCCGACTCTGAAAGCAATCTGTCCTCCATCCGCGCCTACTCCGACCACAAAACCAAAACCAGACGAAGATAAGCCCTTGCCCGGCGCGCCGTCCGCGCGCCGGGTTTTACGATTCTCAGAGGGGCAAACTCCGGAGCGAAAGGAAGCCGGCATTTTATGAAACACGTTATCATCACCGGCGGCTCGCGCGGCATCGGCGCGGCAGCCGTCCGCGCATTTTGCGCGCGGGGTGACGCAGTCACGTTTTTATATGAAAAGGAACACGAGCAGGCCGCCGCCGTCGCGCGCGAGACTGGCGCGCGCGCCATCGCCTGCGACGTGGCCGACGCAGCTGCGGTGCAGACCGCTTTTGCCAGTCTGGACGCGGTGGACGTTCTCATCAACAACGCCGGCATTGCGCATTTTGGGTTAATCGGGGACATTTCCCCGGAAATGTGGCGCAGGATCTTCGCCGTCAACGTCGACGGTGCGTTCCACTGCATCCGCGCGGCGCTGCCGTTTTTGCTGCAAACGCACGCGGGCGCAATCATCAACGTCAGCTCCATGTGGGGACAGGTGGGCGCGTCGTGCGAGGTGGCCTATTCTGCCAGCAAGGGCGCGCTTTTGGCGCTGAGCAAAGCGCTGGCGCAGGAGCTTGGGCCGTCCGGCATCCGCGTCAATGCCATCGCGCCGGGCGTTATCCAGACCGATATGTGCGCGTCGGTCGACCCGCAGGTCATGCAGACGCTGCGCGAGCAGACTCCGCTCGAGCGGCTCGGCACGGCGCAGGACGTGGCCGGGATGATGCTGTACCTGGCCGATGCGCCGTTCGTCACCGGGCAGGTCTTCGGCATCAACGGCGGCTTCGTCATCACCTGACCCCCCTGACTCGAAAATCGCAAGATTGTCGGGTAAAAACGGGAAAATTGCGTGGAAAAATCGTGCAAAAACGCGTAAAAAATCATCAAAAAACGTTCAAAAACGCGAAAAATACACGCAAAAAGACCGCCCTGTTGGGCGGTCTTTTTGTGAAAGAGGGGTTGACAACCACATTCTACAGTTGTAGAATGTGGTTGTACTACAATTGTAGAAGATCGTGGCAGGCAGAGCTGGGCATCCCGACGGGTGCGGTGGAGATTCGCGGGAAGCCCTCTCAGGCGGCTTCGCCGCCAGCTCTGGCAGAGGGAGAGCCAAGAGGTGCGGTGGAAACCGGCGGGTGCGGTGCAAGACGGTGTGTGCGCTATGGCGGAAAATCGGGAGGAGGAAAACGGGTTGAGAAATAAGCAGGAAGTTGAGAGCCGGGAGACGGAACAGAAGCGGCGGTCGAGCCCGGAAGGCGCGGTTGGTAAGCCGGGCGCATCGGGGCAGAATGCGGCGGCAGGCGGCGAACCGGCGGCGCAGAACACTGCGCAGGGGCGCACGCTGCCGGACGCGGAACTGGCGGTGATGCAGGCGCTTTGGGACTGCGCACAGCCGGTGCAGCGGCAGCAGCTCGAGCGCGTTTTGCGGCAGAAGCATCCGATGGCAACGACGACGGTGCTGACACTTCTGACGCGGCTGGGGCAAAAGGGCTTTGTGCGCATCGAAAAACAGGGGCGCGGCGCGCTCTACAGCCCGCTGGTCGGGCGGGAAGCCTATCTGGCGCGGCAGAGTGAGAAATTCTATCAGCAGGTGTGCGGCGGGAGCGTATCGGCGTTCGCGGCGGCGCTGTGTCACAGCGGGCTGAGTCGGCAGGAGCTGGACGAGCTGCGAAGACTGCTCGAGGAGAACGCACTATGAATGCGGTAGTCATGCTCTGGGGCGGGTTCTCGGTGGTGTTCGGCGCGGTATTCGCGTATGTGACGGCAGAGCGCGCAGGCCGCGAACAGCTGCACGAAGCGCCGGACGAGGCCGGGCGTGGAACGCGGTTTCCCTCGCTCGGCGCGAACGGATCGCTGCCGGGGGTCTTTGTGGGCATCACGGCGGTTTGCTTTGCGTTGGACGGCTGGGAGCGCGCCGTCCAGCAGGGCGTGGGAATGCTGGCGTATCTGTTTTGTATGATCTGCGTGTACGACACGGCGCTGCTGGCGCTGCTGCGCGTTTTGCGGCGGCATATTTCCGCGCGCGTGTGCGCGCTGCTGTGGCTGATGCCGGGGTATCTGTGCTGTTTGCTGAACCGGCCGGTCGGCGCGCTGGGCGCGCGGCACGTGATCCGTGTGCCGGGAAAGCTGCTGTATGGGATTTTGGCCGTATGGGCGGCAGGCGCAATTGGAGTTTTACTGTGGCGCGTGGCCGGCCATCTGCGGTTTCGGCGCAGACTGCTGAAAGGTGCTGTGCCGGTGACAGACGAGGCGGTGCTGGCCGTGTGGCAGCAGGAACTCGATGGTGTGTGGCTCAAAAAGCCCAAATGCCGCCCGGTCCGCTCCGCGCAGGCAACAAGCCCGCTGAGTATCGGGCTGTGGCCGCGCAGTGTGCGCGTAGTGCTGCCGCAGCGCGAGTATACGCAGCAGGAGCTGGCGCTGATTTTCCGGCATGAACTCATCCACATCTGCCGCGAGGATATGAGCGCGAAGTTTTTCATGACGTTCTGCACGGCGATGTGCTGGTTTCAGCCGCTGGTCTGGGTGGCGATGCGAAAGAGTGCGGACGATTTTGAGCGCAGCTGCGACGAGGCAGCGCTGCTGGATGCGAAACCGGACGAGCGGAGGGCGTATGCGCAGCTGCTGCTGCGGACGGCGGGCGATGAGCGTGGGTTCACAAGCTGCCTGTCGGCCTCGGCGCGGGCGCTGCGCTATCGGCTCAAAAGCGTGATGGAACAGGGAAAAAAGCGCAGCGGCGCGGTGGTGGCCGGGGTGAGCTTTGCCGCGCTTGTGATGAGCAGCGCGCTATGGTCGACGGCGGTGGCCTATGACACGCAGAGCGGCGCGGCGCGCATTTTCTACGGTGACGAGCCGGGGACGTGGCAGCTGAGCAGCGCGCGGGTGTATGATGCAGACGGGTACAACGACTGCCGGTGTACGGATGAGGCGGCGCTGGGGGCGTATTTGGCCGGGTTGGAGCTGGAACGGGTGACGGATCGGCTGGCGCAGGATGAAGACGCGCGCGAGCTGGTTTTGATCTACGACACGCCGCGCGGCGTGATGGGCGTGACGCTGTATGAGAATATGGCGTGGCTGTGTCCGCTGTGGGAAAAGAATGCACCGACGTATGACTATTATCTGCCGCAAAAGACAGACTGGGCGTATTTACAGGCGCTGTTTGAGACATAAACGAAACGTGTCTCCCCGAATGGGGAGACACGTTTCGTTTGCTCTCTCAGGCGGCGAGACAATCTACGCCAGGGTGCGGTGGAAACGCGCTGGTGCAGTGGGGAATGAAAAGTTTTCGGGCGGACAGAGTCGTCCGCCCCTACAACGTTCTACGGAAAACCGATGGGCGCGGCGAGGCCGCGCCGGGTCGATGTGGGCATCGACCCCTACGAATGCAGAGCAAATAGGAAAGTGCGTTGCAAAGCAACAAGTGCAGTGTGAATGGAAAGATTTCGGGCGGACAGAG
>CAYSTN010000034.1:0-20848 GCA_964434135.1 uncultured Oscillospiraceae bacterium | reverse complement strand
GCGCTCTGGACTATGCCATGAGTGAAGCGGGCGGTGCATCGCATTTTGTGCGGGAGTGTACCCTTGCCGGTGGCGACGGGTACTGCGATTGTGGCTACAAAAAGAGAACGGTGGGATAAACAATGACCATAAAAATTACAACTGCATTTGTGTTCTATCTGTTCTACTGGTTCTGCTGCTTCCTTGGCACGGGAACGGACAGAAAGAACCTTGCAGGGCATCCTCGGCTTGAATGAATTTTGGACAGCTTTTGGGTTCTTCCTCGCTTTGGGCGAGGGGCTGGGAATGTTTGATCTGGTTGTTATTGACCTGCTTTGGTGGCGTAACACAAAGCGCATCCGTTTCTCCTTCCTGCCGGAGAAATCCCACTATCAAGACCCTAGCAAGCACATCGGCTCGTTCCTGCGCGGTATCCCACTATTTGCAATCGTGGCTGTGCCGGCGGCAGGAATCGTGACATTGCTTTGAGGCGGAAATTCCACTTCCCTTTTGCCCAAAAAGCCGGTATACTGGTAGAAAACGAAGAAAGGCGGGGAGCGGGATGTTTGCACGGCTGTATTTGGAGATCACGACCTGCTGCAATCTCAAATGCAGCTTTTGCCCCGGGACGCAGCGCCCGGCGCGGTTTTTATCGCCGGAAGACTTCCGGCTGCTTGCGCAGCGGTTGCGCGGGCATGGGCAATATCTGTATCTGCACGTGATGGGCGAGCCGCTTTTGCATCCGCAGCTGCCCGCGTTGCTGGAGATATGCCGCGAGCTGGACTTCCGCGTGACGATCACGACGAACGGAACGCTGCTGCCAAAGGCGCAGCAGACGCTGCTCGTGTCTCCTGCCGTGCGCAAAGTGTCCATCAGTCTGCACAGCTTCGAGGCCAACGAGGCCGGAGACTTTCAGGCGTATTTGTCCGGCTGCACGGACTTTGCCCATGCGGCGCAGGCGGCGGGCGTGCTGGTCGATTTCCGGCTGTGGAATCTCGACGGCGCGGCCACGCGCGGCCTGCATACGCAAAACGACGCCATCTTGCAGCACCTGCACACGCAGTTTCCCGCGCCGTGGCAGAAAAACACGTGGGGCTGGCGCGTACAGCCGGGGGTGTTTGTGTCGTTTGGCGAACGCTTCGACTGGCCGGACGAACGTTCGCCCGACCGGGGCGATAAGGGGTACTGTCAGGCGCTGCGGCAGCAGCTGGCCGTTTTGTGTGACGGCACGGTCGTGCCGTGCTGCCTCGATCACGAGGGCGCTCTGGCGCTCGGAAACCTGTTTACCCAGCCGCTGGAGGACATTCTCGCCGCGCCGCGCGCGCGGGCAATGCGCGAAGGGTTCGCCGCCGGTCAGCGCGCAGCCGCGCTGTGCCGCCACTGCGGCTACGCCGAGCGCTTTGGCTGATACCGATCAATTTATTTGAAAAAAGTACGAGACAAATCGGAATTTGGCGAGATGGATCTATTACAAAAAAGAAAACAATTCACTTAATAATCAGAAGAATAATTCCAGTTTGTCGAGGAGATAAGCAAACGAAAAATCTCTTTAGGTAATGAAAGGGCGCACTTCTATACGCTCTATTGAGAGTAGTGCGTCCTGGGTCGCTTCATTCTCTGTCAGCAGAAGAAAACTGCCTGACCGAGAATGTTGCGTCACTTCGTTCTGTCGAGGTGGCTACGCCCCCATGCGCCGCTAAAGCAGCTATCCCCTGTGGACTTGCCGTCCGAAATGGTTTTGACAAACCGCTCGCCACCAGCAAGGTTGCATATCGATATGAAAATCCGACCTATGATTGTAACCATAGGTCGGATGAACTGTTTTATGGCCATCCAGCAATGGGCAGCGGCGGGATTTCGATGTATCAGCGTTTTTCCGTGAGGATGCCGCGCAGATCGTAGATCGCGCCGCGCGGACATTTGACGGCGCACTGGCCGCACGAGAGACAAAGCTGCTCGTCGATATGCGAAAGGTTGTCCGCAACCCGGATTGCGCCTGCCGGGCAGACCTTCTGGCACAGACCGCAGCCGATGCAGCTGACGGTGCAGAACGCGCGGGCATTTTTGCCTGGGTCACGGTTGGAGCATTTGACCACGATGGGATTGGCGCATTCGTGGATGCGGATGAGTTCGCGCGGACACTCGCGCACACATTTGCCGCAGGCGATGCACTTGTCTTCGTTGACCTCGGCCACGCCATAGTCGTTCAGGGCGATGGCTTCAAATTTGCAGACGTTGACGCACAGCTCGCAGCCCACGCAGCCGTATTGGCACTCTGCCGTGGCACGGCAGCCGCCATTGCAGGCAACAAAGGCCGCGCGATAGGGAAAGCGTTTTTTGATCGCCATGGTTCAGCCCTTCCTTTCGTATGGCGTGTTGGCCAGCGGCAGCCGGGTGCGCCGCTCGCCGTCGAAGCGGAAATACGCATCGGCAATGGCCGGAGCGGTCGGGATCGAGGTAATCTCGCCGATGCCGATCGCGCCGCAGGCAACATCCAGTCCCGGCTTGTCGATGACAATGGGCGTGATCTTCGGGATCTCGTGCGCACGGAACAGGCCAAGCTGGCCGTATTTTTCAATGGGCTTGCAGTTCTCGTCGATGGGGTACTGTTCGCGCAGGGCGTAGCCCATGCTCATGACAACGCCGCCTTCGATCTGCCCTTCGCACGAGCGGGGATTGACGGCCTTGCCGACATCGTGCGCGGCAACGAGCTGCTCGAGCTTGCCGGTCTTTTTGTCCAGAATGCAAAGCTGCGTTGCATAGCCGTAGGCCACGTGAGAAACTGGGTGCGGCACGTCCGCGCCGAGCTTGTCGGTCTTGGCCAGATATTCTCCGTAGAACTCCTGCCCGACGAGCGCGCCGAGCGGCTGCGTTTGCAGCGCGGCAGAGAGTTTTTCACACGCGCGGCGGCAGGCCTCGCCCGTCACGAGCGTCTGGCGCGAACCGGAGGTGTCGCCGGAATCCGGCGCAATCCACGTGTTGGAGCGCTCATATACGATATCCTCACGCGAAAGAGGCGTATTGGTCACGATCATCTGCACCAGCACCGTGCCGATGCCCTGTCCGATGCACGACGCGCCGGAGTAGATATGGACTTTTTCGTCTGCCTCGACGATCAGCTTGCACCGACCCCAGTCCGGAATGCCCACGCCGACGCCCGCGTTTTTCATCGCGCACGCCAGACCGACCGGTTTTCCGGCCTGTACGGCGGCATCGTAATAGGGTTTGACGGCCTCAAGCGTCTCGATCAGACCCGTCTCCGCGCCGACGATCTGGCCGTTCGGCAGCTCCTGTCCGGGACGGATGGCGTTGCGGTAGCGAATTTCCCACGGGGAGATGCCGACCCGGTCGGCCATCTCGTTGAGCAGTGATTCCGTGGCAAAGCAGGTCTGCGTCACGCCAAAGCCGCGGAACGCACCCGCAGGCGGGTTGTTGGTGTAGTAGGCCGTGCCTTCGATCTCGAAGTTCTGATAGTTATACGGCCCTGCGGCGTGGGTACACGCGCGCTCCAGGACAGGCCCGCCGAGTGAGGCAAACGCGCCGGTATCGGAGTAGACCTTGGCCTTGACGCCCTGAATGATACCGTTTTCGTCGCAGCCCATGGTGAAGTCCATCCAGAACGGGTGACGCTTGGGGTGGACGAGCAGGGACTCAGGCCGGGAGAACTTGACCTTGACCGCGCGCCCGGTCAGATAGGTGATGAGTGCGGCATGGTGCTGGACGGTCATATCTTCTTTGCCGCCGAAGCCGCCGCCAACCAGCTGGTTTTGTACCTTGACCCGGTCTGTACCCAGAAGCAGGCGGCACTCGTGGAGCGTCGTGTGCGAAGACTGGTCGGTGGAGAGAACCATCACGTCACCGTCGTCATCGAGATAGGCCACGGCACATTCCGGTTCCAAGAACGCGTGTTCCGTCCACGGCGTTTCAAAGTGGCGCGAGATGACGTATTTGGAGTTGCGGATGGCCGCGTCCGCGTCACCGCGCGAGACGTGCTTGTACGCCTGCACGTTGTTTTCTTCCTCATCGAACACGCGCGGCGCGTCCTGCGCCCAGGCTTCAACCGGATTATGGACGGCGGGCAGCGGTTCGTAGGTGACTTTGACGAGTTTTTTGGCTTTTTCCAGTGTTTCGCGGTCTTCCGCGACAACCAGGGCGATGGCATCGCCCAGATAGTGCGTCAAACCGCCGATGGGGATGAGCGAATACTGGTCGTGCTTCAGATGGCCGACCTTGTTCTCACCCGGAATATCCGCCGCAGTGATGACGCGCACCACGCCCGGCAGCGCCTCGGCTTTCGATGCGTCGATGGCCAGTACCCGCGCGCGGGCATATTGGCTGCGCACCGCCGAACCGTAGCACATTCCCGGCAGATCCCAGTCGTCCGGGTATTTGCCGTAGCCGAGGACTTTTTCCTCGACATCGATGCGGTGGACGTTCGCGCCAAGCTTCCAACTGTTCTCCGACGGCTCCGGTACGATGCCCTCGCGGCGGCACTTTGCCGCCAGACGCACGGCGGCGAAGATCTTGACATAGCCCGTGCAGCGGCAGTAGTTGTTGCGCAGCGCGTAGCGGATTTCGTCGTCGGTGGGGTCGGGGTTTTTGTCCAGCAGGGCTTTGGTGCAAAGCACCATGCCCGGAATGCAAAAGCCGCACTGCACCGCGCCGGCTTCGCCGTAAGCGTAGGTGTAGAGCTTTTTTTCCGCGTCGGACAGGCCCTCGACGCTCAGCACGTGCCGGCCTGCGAGCGCGTCGGTAAACGGCGTACACGCGCGCACCGGCTCACCGTCGATGAGTACCGTACACGCACCGCAAGCGCCCTCGGCGCAGCCGTCTTTGACGGATGTCAGGTGCAGCTCGTCGCGCAGATAGCGCAGAAGCCTCTGGTTCTTTTCCACGCAGACCTGTTTCCCGTTGACAAAAAATTCAGCCATGATTCAAAACGTCTCCTTTTCTCGCGGAGCTCGGCGATAACGTCACAGTCATGCTGTTCTCGGCCTATGGCCACCGTGATCCCGGCGAAGGGCAGGATGCCTAAAAATCTTTTTTTATTATACAATTATTTTTTGCACAATGCAAGAAATGCGCAGAGTGATCGTTATTCTAAATAATAATAACGGCTTGTCAGAGCAGACACGTATAATACCCGTCCACTTCAAGCGCCAGGCGCGTGAACAGCGCTTCGGTCGCTTCGCGGTCTTGCGGCTGCGCGCGCCAGCCCAGACCGCAGTCGCTGGTGATCTGGCGCGGAACGGGGATGATGCGGCCTTCAAGCCCGGCCTGCGCGCAGGCGCGCTCGGCCGCCATGGCGGCGCTCGTCGTATAGAAGGTGACGACGAGCCATTGCTGTTTTTCTCTCATATCCGGGCAAGCTCCTGCACGGCCTCGATGGCCGCGTCAGTCTCCTCTCTTGTGTTGTAGTAGCCAAAGCTGAAGCGCACCGCGCCCTGCTGCGTAGTGCCCAGCGCGGTGTGCAGCCGCGGCGCGCAGTGCGCGCCCGCGCGCACGGCTATATCGTAGCTTTGCGCCAGTTCGTCGGCCAGCTGGTCGGAGTCATAGTCGTAGATGTTGAGCGAAACGACCGGCGCGCGCAGCGCGGTGTCGAAGTTTCCGTAGAGTTTTACGCCGGGGATCTGGCGCACACCCTCGTAAAACCGGCGCGAAAGCGAAAGCTCGTGCGCGCGGATGGTGTCCATGCCGGTCCGGCGGATGAACTCCACGGCAGCCAGCAGCCCGGCCAGCCCGTGGCCGTTGCGCGTACCGGCTTCGAGCCGGGTGGGATACTGCGCCGGCTGCTGGTGCAAAAAAGTCTGTACGCCCGTACCGCCGACGCACCAGGGGCGCAGCTCGATTCCATCTGCAATGCACAGCCCGCCCGTGCCCTGCGGCCCCATGAGGCTCTTGTGGCCGGTGAAGCACAGCACACTGATGTGCATGGCGCGCAGGTCGATGGGGAACACACCCGCCGTCTGCGACGCGTCGACCACGAACAAAAGCCCGTGTGCGGCGCAAAAATCGCCGATGCGCTGCAAGTCCAGCAGATCGCCTGTCAGATTTGACCCCGCAGTGCAGACCACGGCGCGCGTATTTGGCCGCAGCAGCCGCGAAAAATCATCGTAGTCGAGCTGCCCGTTGCCATCTGCGGGCAAAAAACTGACCGAAACGCCGCGCGTCATCTCGCGGTAGAGCGGGCGCAGCACGGAGTTGTGTTCCAGATCGGTGGACAGGATATGCGCACCCGGCGAAAACAGCCCGCCGATGGCGATGTTCAGCGCCTCGGTGGAGTTCGCGGTGAAGCAGACCCGCTCCGGCCTGTCGCAGCCAAAGAGCGCGGCGATGGCCTCACGCGCGGCATAGATGGTGCGCGACGCGCCGAGACTCTGCGCGTGTGCGCCGCGTCCGCTGTTGCCCATGCTCTGCATTGCGCGCACGACAGCGTCAATGACACACGGCGGCTTGTGCAGGGTGGTAGCTGCATTGTCGAGATAGATCATACGCATTGCCTCCGACCTTGGGGTCTTTTTTGTTATTATAATCGCAAACCGGGCCGACTGCAACGCAGTTCGCCCGGTTTTTGTTCGTCACTGTCAAAAATCGCCGGCTTCGGCTCATAATTTTGCGTCGGTACGCGCAGCGCGGCGCAAAAAGAAGACGGATACGGCAAAAAACGCCGCCACAAACCCATAGAACACCACGACGGCAGCCGTTGTTCTGGCGGCCAGACACGCGTCCCAGACCCCGTGCAGCACCACCGGCAGCGCAAGTGCGGCCACGCGCAGCAACCGGCTGCGTCTGACGCGCCCGGCGCGTTCGGCCTGCTTGGCGCGGCTGAGCAGCAGACCCATGCTCACCGCGAAGAAAAAATGTCCCGGTACGGACAAAAGCGCGCGGGAAACGGCGGTCCTCAGGTCGGCCTGTAAGACGTAAAGCACGTTTTCCACTGCCGCAAACCCCAGCGCGGACGTGACCGCATAGACCACCGCGTCAAAGCGGTAGTCGAAAGCGGGGTCTTTCCATGCGCACAGCCGCACAGGCAGGAGCTTGGCCAGTTCCTCAATGAGCGCGACGAGCAGAAAATTGTCCAGCAGCAGATACGCCAGCGTATCCGGCGTGAGCGTCCGGCGCAAAAGCCGCGTCAGCAGCAGCTGCGCCAGTCCCGCGCCGAGCGCGGCCAGCGCACCGAACAGCACAAGCTTGCCCAGCAGCTTGCGCGGCTCTTTTTCGATCCGGTCGAGCCGGTAGATGCGGATGAGCAGCGCCACCGCCGGAATGAGCGCCGCAAGCGTCAGAAAATAGTGCAAGTTGTCTCCTTCTGTGTCACATCAGCGGCGCGAACACGCGCAGCAAAGAACCTATGAGCCGCTGCGGCAGATGCCGTTTGCGGCACTGTTCGCTGGTGATTTCGCGGCAAAGTGGGAACGTCTCGTCAAAGTCCCGCTCGATCTGCTCGTTGGCCGTCGTGTCGTAGAGAAACACCGAGTCTTCAAAGTGCAGATACAAACTGCGGAAATCGAGATTGACCGTCCCGACGACGGCCTGACGCGTGTCGGCCAGATAGACTTTGGAGTGGATGAAGCCCGGTGTGTATTCAAAAATACGCACACCGGCGCGCGTCAGCTGGTCATAGTTTGCGCGCGTGACCGCGTGGACGTACCATTTATCCGGGATGCCCGGCGTGATGATGCGCACATCAAGGCCGGTCTTGGCCGCCACGCACAGCGCCGAGCTCATTTTATCGTCCAGAATGAGATACGGGCTCATAATCCACATCCGCTGCTGCGCGGACTGGATGACCGATTGCAGCATCGTTGCGCCGACGTCTTCCGCGTCGAGCGGACTGTCGGCAAACGGCTGCAAAAAGCCCGTGCCGCCCGTCTGTTCCGGGCACTTGGCGCGATACGGCGCGATGGGTTCCTGTGAGCGGTCGACGTAGTTCCACAAGGACAAAAACATCACCGTCATCGACCAGACCGCTTTGCCGCGCACAAGCAGGCCGCAGTCTTTCCAGTGGCCAAAGCGCTGCTCTTCGTTGATATATTCGTCGGCCAGATTGATTCCGCCGGTGAAGGCGGTCTTGCCGTCGATGATAAGCAGCTTGCGGTGGTCACGGTTATTCAGCCGCGCGGATAAGATGGGGATATAGGGGTTGAACGCGTGTGCGCGCAGCCCGAGCGCGCGCAGTTTTTTGTAGTAGCCCATCGGCAGGCGCGTGATGCAGCCGAAATCGTCATAGACCACGCGCACATCCACGCCCGCTGCGGCCTTGCGCTGCAAAATTTCGAGGATGCTGTTCCACATTTTGCCCTCGGCAATGATGAAAAACTCTACGAAGATATACCGCTCGGCGCGTTCGAGTTCGGTCAGCATCTGCGCAAAACAGGCCTCGCCGCTGGAAAAATACTGCGCGTCCGCGTCGTCATAGATGGGATAGCCCGACGCAGCACACAAATACCGCGCATGGTTGAACGCAGCAGAGCCTTCGGCGGCCAGCTGCCAAAGCGGCGCTTCTGCCTGATGCAGCTGCTGCATGGTGACGGCCTCGATCGAGCGCATCTTGCGGTGTTCGTAGCTGGAGATCTTGTTGCCGCCAAAGAGCAGGTAGACCGTCAGACCCGCCACCGGGAACGCAAGGATCGGCACGATCCACGCGATCTTATAGCTGGGGTTGACGCTGCAAGAAATGATATAGATGACCACGACCCAGCTCAAAACATTCATCACGACCCGGATCCAGAAAAAGTCCTCGCGCAGATAAGTCGCCATGACGATCAGAAATGCGATCTGCAACAAAATGCCGACCGATACCGCCACGACCCGCTGAAACAACAGCTTCATGAGATTTCGCATAGCTTTGCCTCCTGTATCCTTTCGTGTTACAATATAGCATAATGAATCGAGCGTTGCAAGACGTGAATGAGAAATTTAAGAAACTTTTGTTTGACCACGGTAGTTGTACTTTGCAAAGAAATCTGATATAATACGTTCACAAGAAAAATCTGTCCGCTGTCATTCAGCATTTGCAGGAGCGTACCATGGAAAACTGTATCCGCGTGCAGGGCGCGCGCGTCAACAATCTGAAAAATATCTGCGTGGAGATTCCGCGCGACAAGCTGGTCGTGCTGACGGGCCTGTCCGGGTCGGGCAAATCCTCGCTGGCCTTCGACACCATCTTTGCCGAGGGGCAGCGCCGCTATGTCGAGTCGCTTTCGTCCTACGCGCGGATGTTCCTCGGGCAGATGGACAAGCCGGATGTCGACTCCATCGACGGGCTTTCTCCGGCCATCTCCATCGACCAGAAGACCACCAGCCGCAACCCGCGCTCCACGGTTGGGACGGTGACGGAGATCTATGACTATCTGCGTCTTTTGTGGGCGCGCTGCGGTACGCCGCACTGCCCGAAATGCGGCAAGGAGATTCGCCGCCAGACTGTCGATCAGATCGTTGACCAGATCATGCAGCTGCCGGAGCGCACAAAGTTCCAGATTCTTTCGCCCGTCGTGCGCGGGAAAAAGGGCGAACACCAGAAAGTCTTTGATGACGCGCGCCGCAGTGGCTATGCCCGTGTGCGCGTCGACGGAAGTCTGTATGAGCTGACCGAGCCGATTTTGCTCGACAAGAACAAAAAACACCACATCGAGGTCGTGGTCGACCGGCTCATCATGAAGCCCGATCTGGCGCGCCGCCTGACCGACTCGGTCGAGACGGCATCCAATCTCTCCGGGGGTCTGGTTCTGCTCAACGAGCTGGACGGTGAGCGCGATACGCTCTTTTCGCAGAACTACGCCTGCGAAGACTGCGGCATTTCCATGCCGGAGCTGTCACCCCGGATGTTCTCATTCAATAACCCCTATGGCGCGTGCCCGATGTGCGCGGGTCTTGGCACACAGCAGGTAGCAGACCCGATGCTCATCATCCCCGATCGGTCTTTGTCCATCCTGCAAGGCGCGATCCAGGCTTCCGGCTGGAACAACATCCGCGATGACTCCATCGCCCGGATGTATTTTGAAGCGCTGGCGAAAAAATACCACTTCTCGCTCACCGACCCGGTCGAATCGCTGCCGCAGAAAGCGCTCGATGTCATCCTCTACGGCACCGGCACGGAAAAACTCACCATCTACTACGAGCGCGCCAACGGGCGCGGTACGCTCGAGCGTCCCTTTGAGGGCATCGTCAACAACGTCTCGCGCCGTTTGAACGAAACGCAGTCCGATGCCATGCGCAAAGAGCTGGAAGCCTGCATGGCCGAGCGCCCCTGTCCCAAATGCCGTGGCAGACGGCTCTCCGAGCTGAGTCTCGCCGTCACGGTCGGCGGGATAAACATCATGGATTTCTGCGCGCTGCCGGTGTCCGAAGCGCTGCAATTCATTGACAACCTCAAGCTCAGCGGCGCAAGCGCCGTCATCGCCGAGCAGATTCTGCGCGAGATTCGCTCCCGTTTGTCCTTTTTGCAGGCGGTCGGCCTGCGTTATCTGACGCTTTCGCGCGCTGCGGCTACGCTCTCCGGCGGCGAGAGCCAACGCATTCGCCTCGCCACGCAGATCGGTTCAAGCCTCATCGGTGTTCTGTATATCCTGGACGAGCCTTCCATCGGCCTGCACCAGCGCGACAACGACAAGCTGCTCGCCACGCTCAAGCATCTGCGTGACCTTGGAAACTCCGTGCTGGTCGTCGAGCATGATGAGGATACTATGCGCGCGGCAGACTTCATCGTTGACGTTGGCCCGGGCGCGGGCATACACGGCGGCGAGATCATCGCAACCGGTTCGATCGATGATATCATCGCCACGCCGCGCTCAATCACGGGGCAGTATCTCTCCGGCGCAAAAAAGATCCCCCTGCCGGCTTCTCGCCGCACAGGAAACGGCAACGCGCTGCGCATCTATGGCGCAGCGGAAAATAACCTGCGCCACATCGATGTGGAGCTGCCGCTGGGGACATTTACGTGCGTGACGGGCGTTTCCGGCTCCGGAAAATCAAGTCTGGTCAACGAAATTCTTTACAAAAAGCTTGCCGGGGCGCTCAACCACGCGCGCACCCGCCCCGGAAAATTTGACCGCATCGAGGGGCTGGAATTTCTGGACAAGGTCGTGGGCATCGACCAAAGCCCCATCGGCCGGATGCCAAGCTCCAACGCGGCGACTTATACCGGGGTGTTCAACGACATCCGCGACCTGTTTGCGTCCACGGCAGACGCGCGCACGCGCGGCTATGGACCGGGTCGGTTCTCGTTCAACACCAAGGGCGGCCGCTGCGAAGCGTGCGGCGGCAACGGCCTTGTGAAGATCGAGATGCACTTCCTTGCGGACGTGTTCGTCCCCTGTGAGGTCTGCCACGGCAAACGTTATAACCGCGAGACGCTGGAAGTTCTCTACAAGGGCAAGAGCATTGCCGATGTCCTCGATATGACCGCCGAAGAAGCGCTGGCTTTCTTCGACAACCTGCCGCGTATCCGCAGCAAGATCGCCACGCTGGTCGATGTGGGTCTGGGCTATATCAAGCTCGGCCAGAGCGCCACGACGCTCTCCGGCGGTGAGGCGCAGCGCGTCAAGCTTGCCACGGAGCTGTCCCGGCGCGCCACGGGGCGCACGTTCTATATCCTCGACGAGCCGACCACGGGTCTGCATATGGCGGACGTACACAAGCTCATCGAGGTTTTGCAGCGGCTGGTCGACGCGGGCAACACGGTACTCGTCATCGAACACAACCTGGATGTCATCAAGGTTGCCGACTACATCGTCGACCTTGGCCCGGAGGGCGGCTCCGGCGGCGGGCAGATCGTCGCCTGCGGCACACCCGAGCAGGTCGCTGCCTGCCCGCAGAGCTTTACGGGGCAATACCTCAAACGGCTGCTGTAAACCGGCGCGCCGAAACAAACCACAAAACACAAAGGAGATCGCCTATGTCGATTCACGACGGACACCGCGAACGGATGCGGCAACAACTGAAAAACAGCGGCATGGACTCTCTTTCCGATATACAGGTGCTGGAAGTTCTGCTGTACTACGCCTCGCCGCGTGGTGACACGAATCCCACCGCACACGCGCTGCTCAAGCGCTTCGGCTCGCTCGACGGGGTATTTGCCGCGCCGGAGGATGAACTGCTCAAGATCCCCGGTGTCGGGCCGTCAGCCATGCAGCTTTTAAAACTCGTGCCGCAGGTCGCGCGGCGCTGTCTGATGAGCCGCGGGTCGCAGATGCAGGTACTCGACACCACGAACAAATGCGGGCGGTACCTTTTGCCGTATTTCCACTGCGCAGCAGAAGAGACTATATATCTGCTGTGTCTGGACGCAAAGTGCAAGGTTCTCGACTGCGTCCTCGTCCACCGTGGCGGAGTCAACGTCGCGTCCATTGCCACGCGCAAGATCGTCAAGGCCGCACTCGACGCGAACGCGACCACGGTGGTGCTTTCGCACAACCACCCCAGCGGCGTTGCCTTGCCCAGCAACGAAGACCAGCAGACCACCGTTGCCCTGCACAAAGCGCTCAGCGCGGTCGGCATTGTGCTGGCCGACCATATCGTCGTGGCCGACGACGATTTCGTTTCCATGCGTGATGACGGCTTTTTAGAGGAGATCTTTGGCAATGGAGTTTAAACTACATTCGCAATTCAAACCCACCGGTGACCAGCCGCAGGCCATCGAAACGCTCACGCGCGGGCTGCAAATGGGGCTGAGCGATCAGGTGCTGCTCGGCGTGACCGGTTCGGGTAAGACTTTTACCATGGCGAACATCATCGCCAGGCTAAACCGGCCCACGCTGGTGCTGGCGCACAACAAGACGCTTGCGGCGCAGCTTTGCTCGGAATTTCGCGAGTTTTTCCCGGAAAACGCCGTGGAATACTTCATTTCCTACTATGATTATTACCAGCCGGAGGCATATATTGCCTCGACGGACACCTATATTGAAAAAGATTCTTCCGTCAACGACGAGATCGAGCGTCTGCGCCACAGCGCCACAAGTGCGCTGGCTGAGCGCCGGGACGTGATCGTCGTGTCCTCAGTGTCGTGCATCTACGGCCTCGGTGACCCGATCGACTACAAAAACATGGTCATCTCCCTGCGGCCGGGCATGAACTGTGAGCGCGACGATCTCATGCGCAGGCTGACGGAGATCCGCTATGAGCGCAACGACGTCAACTTCGTCCGCAACGCCTACCGGGTGCGCGGTGACACGCTGGAGGTCTATCCGGCCTATTGGGCCGGGCGTGCCATTCGCATTGAGTTTTTCGGTGACGAGATCGACCGCATCTCACAGATCAACGCCACCACCGGTATGCCGGAGCGCGTTTTGAACCACGTTGCCATCTATCCGGCTTCGCACTATGTCGCGTCGAAAGAAAAGCTTGCGCGCGCCATGCGCGAGATCGAGGACGAAATGTGGCAGCAGGTGCGTTTTTTTGAGGCGCACGACAAGCTGCTCGAAGCGCAGCGCATTCGCCAGCGCACCCAGTACGATCTGGAAATGTTGCAGGAGATCGGCTTCTGCACGGGCATCGAAAACTATTCCCGCGTCATTGCCGGGCGCGCACCGGGCACACCGCCGACCACACTGCTGGACTATTTCCCGGACGATTTTGTCCTGTTTGTCGACGAGAGCCACGTCACCTTGCCGCAGGTGCGCGCCATGTATAACGGCGATCATGCGCGCAAGCGCAGCCTGGTCGACTACGGCTTCCGTCTGCCCTCGGCCTACGACAACCGTCCGTTGACCTTTGACGAGTTTACCGACCGCATCCATCAGGCCGTCTACGTCTCGGCCACTCCGGCAGAGTATGAGCGCGAACGCGCTGCGCAGATCGCCGAACAGCTCATCCGCCCCACGGGTCTTCTCGATCCGGAGGTCTTCGTGCGTCCCATCGAAGGGCAGATCGACGATCTCATCGGCGAGATCAACGCCACGACCGAAAAGGGTGAGCGCACCCTGGTCACGACGCTCACAAAGAAAATGGCCGAAGATCTGACCAAATATCTCACGGAAAACGGCATTCGCGTGCGCTATATGCACTCGGACATCGGCGCGATGGAGCGCATGGAGATCATCCGCGATCTGCGCATGGCGAAATTTGACGTACTCATCGGCATCAACCTGCTGCGCGAGGGTCTGGACTTGCCGGAAGTTTCGCTCATTGCCATCCTTGACGCGGACAAAGAGGGCTTTTTGCGCTCGGAGACGAGTCTCATCCAGACCATTGGCCGCGCGGCGCGCAACGCGCAGGGGCGCGTATTGCTCTACGCGGACAAGATCACGCCCGCCATGCGCGCGGCGATGGACGAGACGGCGCGCCGCCGCCAGCTGCAAAGCGACTACAACACCGCGCACGGCATCGTGCCGAAGACCATCGTCAAGTCCATCCGCGAACTCATCGAGATCTCGGCCACGCCCACCCCGGAACACACCGGCAAGAGCGGCGTAAAGATGACCCGGCAGGAGCTGACGCGTCAGATCGAAAAGCTCGAGTCGCAGATGCGAAAAGCCGCGCAGATGATGGAGTACGAATACGCCGCCGTTTTGCGCGACGAGATCATCCGTCTGCGCGCGCAGACGCAGAAATAAGCCGCGCGCAGACGCTTGACAAATGCGAACGCTTCTGCTACGGTAGAAAAAACCGCTGCCGCCGGGCGGCAGCCAAACGCTGCAAAGGAGGAGTTTTATGTTCCTGTCCTCACCCATCACCTTCCCGGAGCTGGGGCTGTCGTTCGACCCCAGTCCCGTGGCTTTCACCGTCTTCGGCAAGGATATTTACTGGTACGGCATCATCATTGCCGGGGGCTTTTTGCTGGCCGTTTTGTATATGATGTACCGCGCAAAGCCCTTTGGCCTGACGCAGGATAACGTTCTGGATATGATCTTGTGGGCCGTGCCCATCGGCGTGATCTGCGCGCGGCTGTACTATTGTATTTTTTACTGGGAGCTGTATGCTGACGACCCGATCTCCATGCTCTACATCTGGGAAGGCGGGCTTGCCATCTACGGCGGCATCATCGGCGGCGCGATCACGCTGCTGGTTGTGGCGAAGGTCAAAAAGATCCCCGCGCCCGTCCTGCTCGACGTTGCGGCCATGGGCGTACTCATCGGCCAGCTGATCGGCCGCTGGGGCAACTTTATCAACCGTGAGGCGCACGGCGCGGTAACAGACGGCTTCTTGAAGATGGGTCTGCTCGATGCGAGCGGCGCGGTGCAGTATTATCACCCCACGTTCCTGTACGAATCCGTGTGGAATCTGGCCGGGTTCATCGGTCTGCACTTCTTCTGCAAAAAACGCAGATTTGACGGCGAGGTTTTCCTGCTCTACGTGGCATGGTACGGCCTTGGCCGCGCGTGGATCGAAGGTCTGCGCACCGACAGTCTGTATCTGTTCTCCACCGGCATCCGCGTCAGCCAGCTGGTCGCGGCAGTCTCGTTTTTGGCCGCGGCGGCGATTTTGGTATGGGTGCTGCTGAAAAAAAAGCCCACGCCCGCCGGGCTGTATGCCAACCGCGAGCCGCAGGAACCGGCGGCAAATTAAAAGAAATTTTACAAAAAACAGACAAAAACCCGCCCGTTGCCTATTTCAATTCGCGCAAATGGGTGGTATACTGTAACCAGAATCGAAGCGGAAAGGAGCATTTTCCATGAATTTTACCGACAATTTTGAAAACGCAAAGAACATTGCAAAAGAGGCCGCGCAGACTGCTGCCGCCAAGGCCAAAGAACTCGCCGCCATTGCCAAGGCCAATATTTCCATCTACGCCGAAGAAGACAAGGTCAAAAAGGCGCAGATCGAGCTGGGC
The DNA here is from genome assembly GCA_964434135.1 of uncultured Oscillospiraceae bacterium. Taxonomy (GTDB): domain Bacteria; phylum Bacillota; class Clostridia; order Oscillospirales; family Oscillospiraceae; genus CAG-170. The sequence goes on along the minus strand of CAYSTN010000034.1, from coordinate 5,100 downwards.
AAGCTGTATTACCGCGACTATGCCGTCGGCGAAGAGCCGGATACGGCGGAATATCTGCCGTGGTGCCAGAAGATCGACGAGTCCAAAAAGGCCATCGCCGAGTTGAAGGACTACATCGCCGCCCTGCGCGCCGAAGAAGCGCCTGTGGCCGATGCGGACGTGCCGAGCGAAGCGGATTTTGAGATCGTTGTCGCCGAGCCGGAGAACGAGGCTGCACCCGAAGCGCCCGAGACTTCCGACGCAGAGCAGTAAACCGCGCCAACGGGCGGGCCATCAGCGGCCCGCCCGTTTTTGCTGTTTGGCGCTTATTTCATCTGAGCGGAAGGAGAGTTGCCGTGCGGAAGCTGTGTCTGTTTTCCGGTGGCTTTGCGCTGGCCGCAGCGGGCTATATCTGGCTGCTGCATGGCGCGCCGTGGGTGCTGCTGGCGCTGTTGGCTGTGCTGTTGGCCGTGCTTGCGTTTTTGCGGACGAAGCTCACGCAGCGTATTTTCCTGTGTGTGCTGGGGCTGCTGGTCGGGTTCGTCTGGTGTCGGGGATATGAGGCGCTGTTTCTGCGCCCGCTGCAAAGCTACACCGACCGGGAGCTTCCTGTCACCGCGCAGGCCGTTTCCGCGCCGCGCCGGACGAGCTACGGCTATGCCGTGGACGTGACGCTGCACCTCGGTTCACGTTCGTGCGCAGCCGTTTTGTACTACACCGAAGCCGACGGCGCGCCGCTTCCGGGCGACGCGCTGGCTTGCCGTGCCAAGCTCACGAGTGCGCAGACTCAGCTTGCGCGCGGCAACACCTATGTTCTCTCGCGCGGCGAACTGCTCACGGCAAACTGCCGTGGAACGCTCCATGTCACGCCCTGCAAAGCTACGCTGCGCTTTGTTCCGGCGCGCTTTGCCTGCCGACTGGCCGAGGCGCTGCGCGCGTCGTTCGATGCCGACACCGCCGGCTTCGTACAGGCGCTGCTGCTCGGCGACAGAGCCGAACTTTCCTACGCGCAAAAGAACGATCTGGCGATCGCCGGCATTTACCACGCCGTATCCGTGTCCGGGATGCACGTGTCAATCCTGCTTGGTATCGTCATGCTGCTGTGCGGTGCGAACCACAAGCTCGCAGCGCTCATCGGTCTGCCTGCGGCAGCCTTTTTCGTGCTGATGACCGGCGCACCGGCCTCTGCCGTGCGCGCGGGTGTGATGCAGACGATCGTCCTGTGCGCGCCGCTTGTGCGGCGCGATTACGACCCACCGACGGCCATCGCAGCGGCGCTGCTTGTGCTGCTGGGGCAAAACCCGTGGGCGATTTTAGACGCGGGACTTCAGCTTTCGTTCGCATCTACCGCCGGTATCGTTTTGTTCTGCGGGCCGATGTACCGCGCCATCGCCGAAAAGCCGCGCATCAGGCGGCTGCTGCGGCCAGGCACCCTGCCCGCCAAGCTTTTGCGCCGGATGTTAACTGCCCTGTGCTGCACGATCTCGTCGATGCTCTTTGCGCTGCCCATCACGGCGCTGCAATTCGGCACCGTCTCGCTCGTCGCGCCGGTCGTGAATGTGCTGCTGCTGTGGCTGATTTCTCTTGTGTTCAGCGCAAGTCTTCTTACGGCGCTGCTCGCGCTCATCTTCCCGGGCGCGGCTGCGGTGTGCGGCTGGCTGCTCGGCTGGCCGGTGCGGCTCATCTGGCTCGTGACGCACAGCGCGGCAAAGCTGCCGTTTGCCGCGCTGTATCCGGACAACGGCTATCTCATCGCGGCAGCGGTCTGCCTATACGGGCTTATTTTGCTGCTGGCGCTGCTTCCGAAGCGCGTCAGGCCGCTGCGGACACTGGCCGCAGCCGTCCTCGTCACGGCGCTTTGTCTGGGACTTTCGGGCGCGGACTACCGTCTGCCGGACAGCAGCTTTACGGTGCTGGATGTCGGGCAGGGGCAGTGTCTTGTCAGCCGCATCGGCGAAAGCATCAGCATCATCGACTGCGGCGGGCAGGAAGACGTCAGCGGCGAGCGCGCCGCGCGGTATCTGCTCGCGCGCGGCATACAGCGCGCCGACCGGCTGATTTTGACGCATTTTGATGCCGACCACTGCAACGGCGCGGTGCAGCTGCTGCGCCGGGTGCGCATCGATACCATCTACCTGCCGCAGCTCAGCCCGCAAAGTCCGCTGCGCGCGCAGATCGTACTCGCCGCGCTCGAATGCGGAACGCAGGTGCGATTCGTGCAGGAAGATCTCACTGTACCGCTTGAGAGCGGCTCGGTGCGCCTCTTCGCGCCGCTGGGTGACCCGGAGGAAGAAAACGCCGGAGTTTGCGTCTTGGCACAGAGCGAAAAATATGATATTCTAGTCACCGGTGATTGCAGTACGCTGGCAGAATACCGGCTGCTCAGTACCCATACTCTGCCGCGCCTGACGGCGCTCATTGCCGGACACCACGGCGCGGCCAACTCCACATCGGATGCGCTATTGCAAGCGCTTCGGCCGCAGACGGTGTGCATTTCCGTCGGCGCACAGAATCCCTTCGGCCACCCGGCAGACGAAACGCTCCGGCGTATTGCGGCGCTCGGTGCTGCCGTTTACCGCACGGATACGTGCGGCACCATCACCATCAGGGGGTAAGCACATGGCAAAAAAGCCGCAGAGCGAAGAAACCGGCGCTGCATGGCGGCGGCTTCAGGCCGATCTGAAGGCCGGGACGCTCGGAAAATTCTATATCATCTGCGGCGAAGAGGCGTTCATGCGCGAACACTGCGTACAGCGCATCACCAAACAGCTGACCGACGGCCCGGCGGGCGCGTTCAACAGCCACCGGTTTTCCGCCGCCGACTGTACGCCGCAGGCGCTCAGCGATGCCATCGACGCCATGCCGATGATGGCCGAACGCACGCTCGTGCGCGTGGATGACCTTGACCTGTTCAAACAGCCGCAGAGTGCGCGCGAGCAATACACCGACATCCTTTCCGACCTGCCGGATTACTGCTGTGTGCTGTTTGTCTATGACACGGTCGACTTCCAGCGCAACGGCACGATGAAAAAGCTTGCCGCCTGCATCGACCAGAACGCGCAGATCGTTCGCTTTGATAAGCAGTCTGAGCGCGATTTGTGCGCGTGGATCACGCGGCACTTCCGCGCCCACGAAAAGACCGTCACAGACGAGCTGTGCCGCTACCTCATTTTCCGCACGGACGGACTGATGACCACGCTTGCCGGGGAGATCGACAAAATCGCCGCCTACCAGCAGGGCTCGGCCATCACGCGCGGCGCGATCGACGCGGTGGTCATCCCGGCGCTCAACGCGCAGACCTTCGACATCAGCGATGCCGTCGTGCGCGGCGATTACGAGACGGCACTTTGCAAGCTGCAGGAGCTGTTCGCCATGCAGACCGACCCCATCGCGGTGCTTGGTGCGATCGGCGCGCAGCTGCGCAGGATGCTCTATGCGCGCACCGTGCTTTCGTGCGGCGGCGCGCAGAAAGAGCTGATGGAGCTTACGGGGCTTAAAAGCTATCCGGCGGGGCTGACTTTGACCGCCGCGCGCCGCGTGAGCGACGCATTTTGCCAGCGCGCAGCCGAGCTGACGCTGCAAACCGACATTGCCATGAAGACCGGCGCAGACGAGCCGAATCGCCTGCTGGAGCTGCTTCTGGTGCAGCTGGCACAGGAGGCGCGGCATGGATAAACCCCGTCTGCGTCAGGCCATCGTCGTGGAAGGCAAATACGACTGCAACGCGCTGCACCAGCTGCTCGATGCGGTGATCTTCACGACCAATGGCTTTCAAAGTATGACCGACCCCGCATTTTTGCGGCTTTTGCGCCATGCGGCGCAGACGACGGGGCTTGTGATCCTGACCGACCCCGACGGCGCGGGCTTTCTCATCCGCAGCAAGCTGCAAAGCGCGCTGCCGGCTTCCGGTGTCCTGCACGCATACATCCCGCCACTGCCCGGCAAGGAAAAACGCAAGACAGCTCCGGGCAAAGAGGGGCTGCTCGGCGTAGAGGGGATGCGCCCCGAGGTTTTGTACAAGGCGCTGCGCAACGCGGGCGCTGAGTTTTTGGGCGAAGACGCACCGCCGCCGCGCGGCGGTATCACCAAGCAGGATCTATACACGCTTGGCCTGTCCGGCGGCGCACAGAGCGCTGCGCGCCGTGCAGCGCTGCTGCGCGAGCTGGAGCTTCCCGCACACCTGAGTGCCAATGCGCTGCTGCGGGCATTAAATCTACTGTTCACGCGCGAGGCCTTCTTCGCGCGGATGCAAGAGGATATACCATGATCGACATTTCCGTAAAAGACCTGGTCAAAAGCTTTGACGCGGACGAGAATCTGCTCGACGGCGTCAGCTTTGACGTGCAGGCCGGTGAGCGTGTGGGGCTGCTTGGCCGCAACGGCGCAGGCAAAACGACGCTCTTTAAAATTCTGACCGGCGAACTCGACTATAATTCCGGTGAGGTGCGCTTTGCGCCCGGCCGCCGCGTGGGTCTGATCTCCCAGATCCCGCACTACCCTGCGGGCTATACCGTCGAGCAGGTGCTGCGCACCGCCTTTGACGAGCTGTGGCAGATGCAGGCGCGGATGCGCCGTCTCGAGCAGCAGATGGCCGCCACAAGCGACAAAGCCACGCTCGCGGCCTATGACGCGCTTGCGGCGCAGTTTCAATCGCAGGGCGGCTATGAGACGGACACGCAGACGGACAAGGTCTGCAACGGCCTTGGCATCAGCGCGCAGCAGCGCGCGCAGAGCTTTGACAGTCTCTCCGGCGGAGAAAAGACGCGCGTGAATCTGGCGCGCCTGCTGCTCGAGCAGACGGACATTTTGCTGCTCGACGAGCCGACCAACCATCTGGATATGCACGCGGTGGAATGGCTTGAGGGCTATATCGAAAAATTCAAAGGCACGGTGCTGGCCATTTCGCACGACCGGTATTTCCTCGACCGCGTCGTTACGCGCGTCATCGAGCTGCACGCGGGCAAGGCCGAGTTTTACTCCGGCAATTACTCGTTCTATATGCAGGAAAAGCAGGCGCGCTTTGAATTGCAGCTCAAACAATACGAAAAAGAACAGGCCAAGCTCTCGCAGCTGGGCTTCACGCTTGAGCGCATGAAGGGCTGGGGCATCAACAACCGCACG
>CAYSTN010000033.1:7702-21052 GCA_964434135.1 uncultured Oscillospiraceae bacterium | reverse complement strand
CATCCGCGTGTCTGAGCTGGGCGACTACTCCATGGAGTACGACCTCAAGACCCCGGAGCAGCAGGCAGAGCTGGCCAACGTTGTGCGCTTCGCCATCGACCGCAGCCGCCTGACGCAGGAACATCTCGACTACGTCATTGCCGCAGTCAAGGCGCTCTACGAAGACCGCGAGTCCATCCCCAATATGCGCATCGTCTGGGGTCACACCCTGCCCATGCGTCACTTCCACGCGTTCCTCGAACCGTATCCCAACGAGGAAAAGTAAGAAAAGAAACCTTGTAATGCCCGGACGGCTGCGCGCCGCAGCGCGGCGCGCAGCGACAGTCGAATCCAAACGATAAATTGGAGGGAAAACCATGAAAGAAAAGAAATCACCCCTGCAAAAGACCGATGGCTTTAAATCCCAATGGGGTTTTATCATGTCTGCGGTCGGCTCGTGCGTCGGCATGGCCAACATCTGGCGCTTCCCGATGCTCGTCTCCCGCTATGGCGGTCTGACGTTCCTCATCCCGTACTTCATCTTTGTTCTGCTCATCAGCCAGTCCGGCATGATGGAAGAGTTCGCCCTTGGCCGCTGGTCCGGGTTCGGCCCGGTCGGTTCGTTCGGCAAGGCGATGGAGAACGGCGGCAAGTCCAAGCGCGCCGGTGAGCTGATCGGCGGCGTACCGGTCTTCGCTTCGCTATGCCTTGGCATTGGCTACTCCGTCATCATGGGCTGGGTCTTCTACTACACCAAGATGGCCTTCACCGGTGAATTGGTCGCCATGGGTCAGGATATGAACGTCATCGGCGGTACGTTCGGCGCAGTTGCGCCCGAGGCTGAGACGCTGGGCGAGGCGCTTAAGATGACCTTCGCCACCGGCGGTGCGAATAACCTGTGGATCATCATTGCGATTGTTGCTTCGTTTGCCATTATGATCTTCGGCATCTCCGGCGGTATCGAAAAGTCCTGCAAGATCATGATCCCCGCGCTGTATGTGCTGTTCATCATCCTGGCCGTTGCGATGATCTTCATCCCGGGCACTTCCGATGGCTACAAGTACATCTTCACGCTCGATATCAAGGGGCTGCTCGACCCCAAGGTCTGGATCTACGCCTTTGGTCAGTGCTTCTTCTCACTGTCCGTGGCAGGTTCCGGTTCTGTTATCTATGGCTCTTACCTCGGCAAAGACGTCGACATCCGCAAGTCTGCCATCCTGTGCGCCATCTTCGATACCTCCGCTGCGCTGCTGGCGATGTTCATCATCATTCCGGCTATGTCCACGGTGGGCGCCGATCTTGGCAACGGCGGCCCGGGTCTGATGTTCGTCTACCTGATGCCCGTGTTCAACAGCCTTGGCGGTATTTCCCGCATCATTGGCATTTTCTTCTTCGTCGCAGTTCTGTTCGCCGGTGTATCGTCGATCATCAACCTGTTTGAGACGCCGGTCGCGTTCCTGCAGGAAAAGCTGCACCTGAAACGTCTGCCTGCCACGGCCATCATCCATGGACTTGGCATCGTGGTCGCGCTGATGATTCAGCCGTGGACCTCGCAGTGGATGGACATGGTTTCCATTTACCTCTGCCCGCTGGGTGCGGCTGCTGCCGGCTTCATGTACTTCTGGATTATGAAGAAGGAAACTGCGCTTGCTGCCGTGCAGGAAGGCGGCGCAAAGCCCATCATGAAGTGGTTCCACTCGTTCGGCAAGTACGTCTTCGTGCCGCTGTGCCTGGCCTGCTTCGTCCTTGGCATTGCCCTTGGCGGCATTGGCTGATTCCTGAATGTTCAAAAAAAGCGTACCGCAGCTGCGGTACGCTTTTTTATGTGGCTCAAAGTTCGTCCTCGTCGTCCTCGTTGGCCCAGCGGCGATAGGCATTGCCAATTTCGATGGTATCGTCGTTTACGTTGACGCGTCGAAAAAAACTCGTCAGCGGCATTTTGCACAGCCTAGCGGCTTCGCGCGTGGACAGCCGACCTTCCAGATACGAACGCTTGACCATGACGTAAGTCGACGGGAGCGCTTTTTTCGGTCTGCCGAACTGTACGCCGCGCGCCTTGGCGGCGGCGATGCCCTCGGCTTGTCGTTTCTGGATGTTCTCGCGCTCAGACTGCGCCACGAAAGAGAGGATTTGCAGCACGAGGTCGGCAATGAATGTGCCCATCAGGTCTTTGCCCTGCCGCGTGTCGAGCAGGGGCATATCGATCACGCTGATGTCGATGTTTTTCTCCTTGGTCAAGATTCGCCACTGGTGCTGGATCTCCGTATAGTTGCGGCCAAGCCGGTCGATGCTCAGCACATACAGAAGATCACCCGGTCTGAGTCTGCGCAGCAGCTTCTGGTAGTACGGGCGGTCAAAGTCCTTGCCGGATTGTTTGTCCATGTAGATCATCTCGTCCGGGATCTCTTTTTTCTTCATCGCGAGCAGCTGCCGGGTGAGATTCTGGTCGGTACTGGATACGCGGATGTAGCCATAGGTGTTTGCCATGGTATTTCCTTTCTGCAAAAGCCGGGAGTATTTGTACACGGTCGGGCGCGGACGTGCTTTTGCAGAAAACAGCGCATACACAAAAAGAGCTTGTCGTTCGACAAGCTCTTGCAGTGGGCAGGGGAGAGCATTATGCGCCGGGATAGAGACACTCGACACCGTGTTCCGCGAAATAATCCAGCCACTGCTGATGCGGCTTCGTGTTGGTCACCACAACGTCGTAGGTGTCCAGCGGCGCAATATCGATGAAGGATATTTTGTCAAATTTGCTGTTGTCGAGGATGAGAATCTTCTTTTTCGCGCACGAGAGCATAGACTGCTTGGTCTGCGCGTGAAACTCCGACGAGTCGGTTACGCCAGCGGCTAGGTCAATGCCCTTGCAGGACATGATGACCGTATCAACGTGGTAGCGGCGCAGCATCTGCTGCGTCTGGTCACCCACCAGCGCGAGTGATTCGGGCTTGAGGCGTCCGCCTGTGAGCAGGATTGTCCAGCCTTCGACTCCGTTCAGCTCAACGACCAGCTCGACGGAATTGGTGATAACGGTGAGATTTTTCTTCTCTTTGAGTTTTTTTGCCAGATACAGCGACGTTGAGCTGTCATCGAGCATCAGATGGTCGCCGTCTTCGACCAGCGCACTGGCCAGCGCGGCGATCTGGTTTTTTGCTTCGACGTTGGTCTTGTTGCGGATGGTGTAGGAAAGGTCTGTTTTGGTGCTGTTGCCAAGGATCGCGCCGCCGTAGGTCTTGGTGGCGTAGCCCTCTTTTTCCAGTTTATCGAGATCACGGCGGATGGTTTCCTCCGTGACATTATAATACTCTGCAAGATCGCTGACAAGTACACGCTGTTCGGCGCGAAGCTTGTCCAGAATTTCGTTTTTTCGCTCAATAGCCAGCATTTGCTATGTCCTCAACTTTCCGGTTCTTGTCAATCCCACATGAAACAACATCAGTATACCACGCAAAGCGGACAAAAGCAAGCGACGCGTTTTTGGAGTTTTTGAAAGTATGATAAAAAATCTGTGGAAAGCTGTCACATTTGCTTGCAAAATGCTGTCATTTCTGCTACAGTATAGGAACTGTATTATGTAAATCAATCTGAAAGCTGGAGCAGTGTGCCATGGTCTTTTCCAATCTGATCTTTCTGTATCTGTTTTTGCCGATCTGTCTGGTTGCGTACTTCCTGTGCCCGTCTTTGCGCGCAAAAAATGCTGTACTGATCGTTTTCAGTCTGATCTTCTACGCCTGGGGCGAGCCGGTGTATCTGTTTTTGATGATCGCCGTTGCGCTGCTCAACTGGGGCTTTGGTCTGCTTATCGCCCGCTCACGCCGCCGCGTCTGGCTCATTGTTGCCGTGGCAATCAACCTCTGTTCGCTGGCCGGGTTTAAATACGCGGGCTTTTTTGTCGAGAATATCAATGCACTGTTTGGCCTTGGCCTATCTGTGCCGCAGCTGGCGCTGCCCATCGGCATTTCGTTTTACACGTTCCAGGCGCTGTCATACACGGTCGACGTCTGGCGCGAAGATGTCCCGGCGCAGCGTTCGTTCGCGAAATTCCTGCTCTATGTCTCGCTGTTTCCGCAGCTCATTGCCGGGCCGATCGTGCGCTATGCGGACGTTGCCAAGCAGATCGACGAGCGCTCTTTCAATCCGCACGCTGCGTACTATGGTGCGTCGCGATTTTGCATGGGTCTTGCAAAAAAAGTCCTGCTTGCCGACGCAGCAGGGAAGATCGCTTCGCAGATCTTAAACGGAGCGCTGCCCGCTACCACGACGGCATCTGCATGGCTGGGCATTGTGCTGTACACGTTTGAGATCTATTTCGATTTTTCCGGCTATTCCGATATGGCCATCGGTATGGGGCGCGTGTTTGGCTTTCAGTATCTGGAAAACTTCCAGCTGCCGTATACCGCGCGCTCGATCACGGATTTCTGGCGGCGCTGGCATATCTCGCTAAGTTCGTTCTTCCGCGACTATGTCTATATCCCACTGGGCGGCAAGAAAAAGCACCAGATCTTCAACATGGCGGTCGTCTGGGCGCTGACGGGTCTGTGGCACGGCGCAAGCTGGAATTTTGTGCTGTGGGGCTTGTATTTCTTTGTGATTCTGGTTGTGGAAAAGGCCATTGGCGAGTCGCGGCTGCGCCGCATTCCGGCACTTGTGCGCCACGTGGTCACGATGCTGCTGGTCATCCTCAGCTGGAATATCTTCTACTACACAGACCTCAAAACGCTCGGACAGAGTTTTGGCGTATTGTTTGGCTTTGGCGGCGCCGGCTTCTGGGATACGCAGACCGGCATTCAGCTCGTCAACAATCTGCCGCTTCTCGTCATCTGCGCCATCGGCTCGACGGCGCTGCCGCGCAACATCGGTGTGCTGTTCGGCGGAATGTGCGCGCAGAACAGAACAAAAAGAGGTCAGCTCGTTTACGCGGGTGTGACGTTTGCGTTCAATGTGACGCTTCTGGCGCTGTCGACCATTGCGCTGGTCGGCTCGACGTATAACGCGTTTTTGTATTTCCGTTTTTAAGGAGGCTGCACGATGAAAAAGCTCTATACTGCGCTGCTGCTTTTGCTGCTGGCCGCCATGCTGTCCGTCGGCGTGTATTCGTTGGCCGATTACGACCAGACCTACTCCGCCTCTGAGAAAAAGGAATTTGTCCAGCCGACGTTTTCTGTGCAGGGGCTGCTGGACGGGACTTATATCCCTGCGCTCGAGCAGTATTATTCCGATACCTTCCCGGGACGCGATGCACTCCTGTCGGCTAATAAGACGCTCAACCGCTTTTACTATTTCTCCGGCTCAAAGCAGGACAACGTCCTCATTGTCAACCAGACCGATGCGGCCGCGCACGGCGGTGAATCGCTCGAAGCCGTGCAAAACGCACTGGAAGGCGGCGTAAAGCCGCAAACGCCGACGGTGCCCGATGAGCCGACCCAACCGCAAACTCCGGAACAAACGCCGCAGCAGCCGTCACAGCCCATGCCTGACGAGCAACTGCCTGAGCAGCAGCCTGAACCGGAAGCAGACCCGGAGCTGGATACGCCCGACGAGAGCGAGGCCAGCTATGCCGGTTCGGTCGTGGTCGTCGGTGACCGCGCGATGGAGATCCCCACGCGGCTTGACGATATCATCCAGACCTACGCCGGAGCTGTGGGCAACCTTGCTTCCGCGATGGGGCAGGATGTGCGCACCATTTCGCTCATCACGCCTAACGGCGGTGAGTTCTACTCGCCCGACAGCCTGCACACCGGCGCGCACAGCCAGAAAGAGATGATCGAATACTGTTACAGTCTGTTGCCGCAGGACGTTTTGCACGTCGATGCGTATTCCGCGCTGCGCGCGCACACGGACGAGTATATTTACTTCCGCACTGACCACCACTGGACGCAGCTCGGCGCGTATTACGCCTACACGGCGTTCTGTGAAACGGCGGGGTTCGAGCCGGTCGCGCTGGAGCAGTTCCAGACCGGACGCTATGACAGCTTCCTCGGCTCGATGTACGGCTTTACGAAAGGCTATCCGCAGAGTGACGTACTGCTGCAAAACCCGGATTACCTCGACTACTACCTGCCCATCACCGATACCCACGCGCGCTATTATGCGGATGGTACGCTGGAAAACGGTACACCCGTCAGCGTGGTACACACCGATTTGAGCGATGCGGTGTCGAATAAGTATCTGTGCTTCATCGGCGGCGATACGCCCATCTGCATCGTTGAGAGTGATGTTCCCGGCCCGACCTGTATCGTGCTGAAAGAGTCCTACGGCAATGCGTTCGTGCCGTTTTTGACCAGCCATTACAGCCGCATTATCGTCATCGACCCGCGAGAGTTCAACCAGTCCGGCAAGCCGTCACTTGACCTGGCAGCCTTTGCCGCCGATCAGGGTGTGGATGATCTGATCGTCATCAACTATCCCTATATGATAAACAGCAAAGCCTTTGTCCGCTATCTCAACGCCCTTGCTGGGGTGCAATAAAGCGAAAAAAGCGTCTGCCGGAAGTTTCCGGCAGACGCTTTTCGTTTCATTTTTCAAGCAGCCGCATCAATGCGTTGCGCCCGACCTGCATCGCGCCCTTCGGGCAAAATTCCTGACAGCAGAAGCAGTGGATACATACCTTGCGGTCAATGCGCGGCTTGCTGTTTTTCATCGTGATGGCTTTGGCCGGGCAGAGTTTTGCGCACTTTTCGCACCCGACACAGCTCTGTGCATCAAGCTTCGGAAACGGCGTGAGGATATGAAACAGCACACTGTCATACAGCTTTGAGAACGGCCCTTTGCCGCCGCTGCGGAAAAAGACGCTGGCCTGTGAGGGAACGGTCTTGAAATCCGGCACACAGAAAGCTGCCGCGTCACCATAAACGTGCAGCGCCTGCGCGCTCTGCGGGCACAGCCCGCGCTTTTGCGCGGCTTGCAGTGTGGGCACCTGCTCCGGGCGCAGTCCGATGAGCGAACAGGCCACCAGATCGAGCTTGTGCGGGTCTTGCGCCGCCAACAGACACCCGATGGCGCGCGGCGAGCCTTGCGTCGGGCCGTTGCCTTCCATGCCGATTACTGCGTCGCAGATCGTCAGCCGGGGCTTGCAATACTCGCACAGGTCGACCAGCAGGTCGGCAAAATCTTCGATCTTCGGATATTTGTAGTGATATTCCGGCTTCATCGTGCCGGGAATGATGCCGAAGAAATTCTTGACCGCGTTGGTCATGCCCATCATGCCGTGTGTTTTGAGTTTGCAGACATCGATGATGGCATCCGCCTGCTGCAAATACGCCGTCGCAGTAAAGGATTTTGCCTGCACGGCCTGCGGATACGTGATCTGACAGACGGAAAAATCCCGGTTGAGTTCCGCGCCCAGCGCCTGCGCGGCACGAAGTCCCGTTATGTCGTAGACGCGCTGTAAATGCGCCGCGTTATATAGTCCACCGGGGCTGTCGCCCAGCGTGACGTGCGCGCCGCGCGCGAGCAGCCGCTGTGTGAGCGCGCAGACAAGACTTGGATGCACCGTCGCAGCCTGTTCGGGCTTCATCGCCGAGACAAGATTCAGCTTCAGCACGATACGCATTCCCGGCTTGACCCAATCCAGCCCACCGGCTGCGTCCAACACCTGGTCGAGCGCAGCACCGATTGCCGCATCGTCATAGCTTTTGCAGGCGGCAAGCGCCACATCATAGTTCATTCAAGCGACCTCCTCGTCAGATTCTATCCGTAGTGTATCACGCAATGGGCGCAATTGCAATCCATCTGCACCGACACTTCATGCGCAGTATTTACTTTTTGCCAAAGATATGTTACAATTAGATATCATTTTGGAAACTTTCTACCTGCCGGGCAGAAAAACCGGGCAGAAACAGGAAGGAGACAGGAAATGCAAGATCAGTATCGTTCCCGACCCGACTGGGAAGAAGAACCGCAAACCTGCCCGCAAGAGGATGTCGATGCGCTTTTGGCTGATGTCAAGGCGCTGCTGCGCGAAACGGACGAAGACGAAGCGGACGCAGTTACCGACGAGATGCAGCAGCCGGACGAGGATACAGAGCCCGCGCAGCAGGCCGAGCCGGACACAGAGCCGGAAACCGAGCAGACCGAGCAGCCGCTGACGTATTACGAGCAGTCCAAGCCCGCTTACCAGCGCGCGCGCCGCGCAGAATATGAACGTGCGCGCGAACAGGCGCGTATGGAGCGAGCCGAGCGCCAGCAGGCGATCACCAAGCAGGGCGCAGCGCGGCTTCGGCAGGAGCTTGACGCGAAAAAATACCCCAAGCCCCGCCGCACGGCAGAGGAATATGCTGAATGGCTCTATGCGCAGGGGCTGAGCGAACAGGAACAGGCCGACCGCCACGAGCAGGAACAGGCGCTGGCAGCCACTGCGCCCAAGCACCGCAAAGTGCGCACCAGACCAAGACGGCACATTGGTCTTCGTATCGTGCTGGTTCTGGTATTGCTGCTTGCCATTGCCCTGGGCACGTTCCACTTTGCACTGGCGCAAGCGCCTGTGGCTGCGTCTGCACCGGGCGAACGAAAAAAGGGCAGCGCAACGATTTTGGTTGCCGGGACGGACGAAGGCGGCTACCGCACAGACTCAATGCTGCTTGTGAACGTCGACCGGCAGCAGAAGTCCGTCAGCATGGTGTCCATTCCGCGTGATACGCTGATTTATTGCGAATACTCCATCCCCAAGCTCAACTCTGCCTATGGCTGGGCCGGCGGTGGGGAAGACGGGATGCAGGAGCTGCTGCTGCGCGTGTCCGAGATCACCGGCCTTATGCCGGATGGCTATGTCGTTGTCGATCTGGACGTATTTGAGCAGCTGGTTGACCTGATGGGCGGCATAGAGTTTGACGTTCCGGTCGATATGCACTACACCGACCCCACACAGGGGCTGAACATCGATTTGCAGGCAGGCGAGCAGAAACTCACCGGCCGGCAGGCGATGCAGGTCGCGCGCTTCCGCTCCGGTTACGCAACGGCAGACCTTGGCCGCATCGAGGTACAGCGCGCGCTGCTTTCCGCTGCGCTTTCGCAGTGGGTATCAATCAAGGGTGCGCTGCACCTGAGCCAGGCCATCAAACTTGTGACCGACTACACCAATACCGATCTTACCACCGCGAACTTCCTGTGGCTGGCCGAGAGCTTTTTGCTCTGTGCCGGAGGTGAGGTGAACTCGGCCACACTGCCGGGTCACGCAGCAGAGTTTACCAGCGGTTCGTATTACGTGCTGGATGCCGAGCAGGTCACCGACGTGGTCAACCGCTGCCTTAACCCGTACATCACCGAGATCTCGGCAGCGGAACTTTCCATCCGCACAGGCTGAGTCATATGTAAACAAGAATTAAGCGGGTCTTACCATCAGTAAGACCCGCTTCGCTTTTGTTTGGTCAATCGCCTTCGATCATGCGGTAACCCACGCCGGATTCCGTGAAGATATAGGTCGGCTGCGCCGGGTTTTTCTCGATCTTGCGGCGAATGTTGGCCATGTTCACGCGCAGAATTTGGTTATCACTGTGCGCGCTGGGCCCCCACAGTTCGCGGATGAGGTAATCGTATGTCAAGACCTTGCCCGCGTGCAGACCCAAAAGTGCCACGAGTTTGTATTCGTTCTGCGTCAGGTTCGCGTCCTGCCCTGCAATGTAGACACGGTGCTTGCCGTAGTCGATGGTCAGCTCCTCTGCGGTGAATACGCCGGTGTTTGCCACGGCTGCGCCGCCGTCAGGGGTTCTGGTATGGCGAATGGCCGCGCGAATGCGCGCAAGCAGTTCTTCCGTGCCGAACGGTTTGGTCAGATAATCGTCTGCCCCGGCATCGAGCGCTTCGACCTTGTCACGTTCGTGGCTGCGCGCTGAGACGACGAGAATGGGGATCTTTGACCATTCGCGCACGCTTTTCAGAATGCTCATCCCGTCCATATCCGGCAGACCGAGATCGAGAATGATGATATCCGGGCAATGCGAGCAGATCATGGTGTTTGCTTCTGCGCCCGTTGCGGCCATCAGTACATCATAGCCGTTTGCGCTCAGGATGGCCTGCATAAAGCTGCGAATGCTGTGTTCATCTTCGATCAGCAGGATCTTATCTCGGATCTTCATGACTTCGTTCCTCCAATGGCAGTGTGAATTGCAGCAGTGCGCCGCCCGATCTGAGATTGGACGCGTACATTTTTCCACCGTGTGCCTGTACGATCGAGCTGCAAACGGACAGGCCGATGCCCATGCTGCGGCGCTGGTCGGCGATTGCTTCCTGGTCGCGTGTGAGATAGCCGTCAAATAAATGCGGCAGCAGCGTCGGCGAGATGCCCTGTCCGTTGTCAGCCACTTCAAATACGGCAGAAGTGTCCTGCGTATCAAGCCGCAGTGAGACGCGCGTGGTGGTCTTGCCGTGCTGGACAGCGTTTTCCATCAGATTGATGAGTACCTGCTCGATCAGGATGGCGTCCATGGGGATCATCAAAAGAGACTCCGGCGCGTTGATGTGTACCTCGGTGTCGGGGTAGTGCCGACGGAATTTCCTCGCCGCTGCGCCCAGAATCTCCTCACCGGCTTCCAGCTCTTTCTTGATATTCGATGCACCGGAGATCCGCGTGACCGACAGCAGGTTTTCCACCACGCCGACGAGCCACGTAGCCTCGTCGTGCATATTTTCCAGTAAACGCTGGCGCGTCTGTTCGGAAAGCCGCTCTCCGTTTTCCAGAATGGCGTCGATGCCACCTAGGATGGCGGTCAACGGCGTTCGAATGTCGTGCGAGACGGCGCGCAGCAGATTGCCGCGCATTTTCTCTTTTTCCGCTTCGGCGCGCAGTTTTTCCTGCTGCTTGATCTGCGTGGTCAGGGTACTGACAGCGATGGAGACGAGCAACATCACCAAAAATGTCAGCGGATATCCGGAGATGGTAAAGTTCAGCTGCATATACGGATACGTGAAGATCCAGTTGACACCGATAACGCCCAGAACCGAGGCAAGCAGACCGAACAGATACCCGCTTGTAAAGCGGGAAACCAGCACAACGGCACACTCGAAGATCAGCGCGACGTAAACATCAGACGTATCAATCATCCGCAGCAGCGCGCAAAGCAGCGCCGCTGCCGTCAGCACCACGACCGTCACGGCCAGATCGTGCCAGCGAAAGCGGAACACATCGCGCAGCCGTGCGCGCAGAGCCTGCGTTTTTCTTTTATTGGACGTATCCACGATATCCTCACCCATTGTATAATATCATATCTGTAAAATTTCTTCATGTTAAGGCGGCGTTAAGCTTTACAGAAACAAACGGTTTTACCGATTTCGGCAAAACCGTTTGGAACGCTTCGAAAGCTGCTTCAGATCACATATTCATCTGCCGCGTCGACAGGGGAGAGACTTGCGAGTGTAACGCTGTCAAGATATTGCGCGATCTGCGCGTCGAGCTGTTGCCAGATACGCCCCGCACCGCAGGAAAGTTCGCGCGGCAGGAGCTGCGCTTCACCGATGGACGAGACAGACCCGTCCGCTGCGCGCATGATCTGACCGACGGTGTACTCATTTGGCAGGCGCACCAGACGGTAGCCGCCGCCCTTGCCATGCGTTCCTGCGATCAGTCCCGCCTGCATCAGAGAGGCCATAATACGCGCCAGATACTTTTCCGACAGCTCCAGCTCTTCCGCGATCTGCCGTACCGGCAGGTCGCGGCCTCGGTGCGACGCGAGTTCGAGCATGATGAGCAGGGCATAGCGCCCTTTGGATGAGATCAGCATTCCGTCTCCTCCCGCGCGATCACGCCGCCGCCGAGAACCATGTCACCGTCGTATAAAACCGCCGATTGTCCCGGTGTGATGGCGCGCAGCGGCGCGTCAAAGACAAGCCGCACACCGCCGCCTTCGGCCGGATAGACCGTACACGGCTGCTCCGTCTGGCGATAGCGCGTTTTCGCGCAGCAGCGCAGCGGCAGCGCGGGCGCTTGCCCGGCGATCCAGTGCATAGTCGGAACGTAACACTTCGTCGTATACAGCGCCTCGTCCGGCCCTACGATGACCGCGTTGCGCGCCGGGTCGATGCGCACGACGTAGATCTTTTCTCCCGCAGCCATCCGCAGGCCGCGCCGCTGGCCGACGGTGTAGTGGATGATGCCCCGGTGCGTTCCGATGACATTTCCGGCCAGATCGAGAAACGGCCCCGGTTGCGCCACAGACCCCGTGCGCCGGGCAATGACCGCAGCGTAATCGCCGTCCGGTACAAAACAGATGTCCTGACTGTCATGCTTGCGCGCATTGATAAGCCCTGCATCCTCGGCAATTTGCCGCGCCTGGCTTTTTTTCAACGCACCGAGCGGGAACTGCACCCGCGCGAGTTTTTCCTGTGTCAGATCGTAGAGAACGTAGCTCTGATCCTTGCTTTCGTCGAGCGCCTTTTTCAGCACGTAGCGGCCATCCTGCTTTTCAATGCGCGCATAGTGCCCCGTTGCAATATACCGGCAGCCGAGAACATCCGCACGCGCAAACAGCTTGTCGAATTTCAGATACCGGTTGCAGTCGATGCACGGATTGGGCGTGATCCCGCACGCGTAGGCAGCGACAAAGCGGTCGATGACGCATTCAGAAAACTGCTCCTTGAGGTTAAAAACATAGTACGGCATATGCAGCCGGAACGCCACGCTGCGCGCGTCTTCGATGTCGTCGAGTGAGCAGCACGTGTTCTCCTTTGCGATGCCTGCATCTTCGTTTTCATAGAGCTTCATCGTACACCCGACACAGGAAAACCCCGCGTCGGTCAGAATCTTTGCCGCCACGGACGAATCCACCCCGCCGGACATGGCAACGAGTACCTTTTGCGCATCCAGAGCCATCTTTGCGCCTCCTTATCTGCTGTTTTTTCTGATTCTATCACAGCTTGCGCGGAAAGTACACCCCCACGCGCCTTACAGCGCGAACAGCGGCGTGGACAGATACCGGTCACCTGTGTCAGGCAGCAGCGCAACGATGGTCTTTCCTTTGTTCTCCGGCCGGCGGGCAAGCTCCATCGCCGCGTGTAGCGCCGCACCCGAGGAAATCCCGACCAGGACACCTTCCGTCCGACCCATCAGCCGTCCTGCGGCAAACGCGTCCTCATTCGTAACGGTGATGATCTCGTCATAGATTTTCGTGTCCAGCACCGCCGGGACGAAGCCTGCGCCGATGCCCTGAATCTTGTGCGCACCGGCTACGCCTTTTGATAAAACGGGCGAGCTGGCCGGTTCGACCGCGACGATCTGCACGGCAGGATTTTTCTGCTTGAGATATTGCCCCACGCCCGTGATCGTTCCGCCTGTGCCAACGCCGGCGACAAAGATATCGACCTGTCCGTCCGTGTCGGCATAGATCTCCGGCCCGGTCGTCTCATAGTGCGCCTGCGGGTTGGCGGGGTTGACAAACTGCC
>CAYSTN010000033.1:0-7692 GCA_964434135.1 uncultured Oscillospiraceae bacterium | reverse complement strand
GGGGATGAAGCTATCCGGCAGCTGCGCGGCCAGCTCCTCGGCCTTGGCTATCGCGCCGGTCATGCCCTTTGCTGCGTCCGTCAGCACCAGTTCCGCACCGTATGCGCGCATCAGCTGGCGGCGCTCGACGGACATCGACTCAGGCATCACGATGATAACGCGGTAGCCGCGCACGGCAGCCACTGAGGCAAGGCCGATGCCGGTGTTGCCGGAAGTCGGCTCGATGATGACACAGCCGGGGTGCAGCTTGCCGCTGCGCTCGGCCTCGTCGAGCATCTTTTTTGCCACACGATCTTTGACAGACCCGGCGGGGTTGAAAAACTCAAGTTTCGCCAGCAGCCGCGCTTGCAGCGCTTCGGCCTGTTCCAGCTTTGTCAGCTCCAAAAGCGGGGTCTTGCCGATCAACTGGTCGGCAGAGGTGTAAAGGTTGGACATCAGAAACACTCCTTTAGAACCAAACTAGTATGTTGGTACATAATATTTTGAATGGACGTATTATAGCGCAGCGAACTGCGCTTGTCAATCCAAAAATTCAAATTGCATCCCGAGCCGGCTTGTCGTATAATGACTGACAAAGGAAAGGATGGGCTGGCATGAACAAGTTTTTTGCGCATCTGCGCACCATCACACACCACCGGCGGCTCGTCCGGCGTGGTTGCTTCCGCATGGGACTGTATTGGCAGGGGCTGACGCACGATCTGTCCAAATACGCACCCACGGAGTTTTTTGCCGGTGTGCGCTATTATCAGGGCACACGCAGCCCCAATACCGCCGAGCGCGAGGCCAACGGCTATTCGCTTGCGTGGATGCACCACAAGGGGCGCAATCGCCACCATTTTGAATACTGGACGGATCTCAGCCCGCTCACGCATACCTATGAACCGGTCGATATGCCGGTTCGGTATCTGTGTGAGATGGTCGCTGACCGGATCGCCGCCTGCAAGACCTATCAGGGTGTGGCTTACACCGATGCGTCGCCGCTGGAATATCTCGAGCGCGCAAAGGAGTCCCGTTTTGTTCATCCGCAGACCATGCGGCGGCTTCGATATTTGCTGACGATGCTGGCCGAGCGCGGCGAAGACGATACGTTTCGGTTTTTGCGCGAGGTCGTGCTGCGCGGCAAGCCCTTTGCCTGAAGTCCGCTTCCTGCATAGCTGTGCCGTATTGACCGCCCCGGCAGCTGCCGGGGCGGTTTTGGTTGACGCAGCGCAAAGCGCGGGATATAATAACTTCATTCTGCGCGCGCCGATGGCGGCGCATTCCGGCGAAAGGGGAGCGTACACCATGGATGTTGTGCTTTTGGCGCTTGTCATTGGCTGCGGTTTGGATCTGCTTTTGGGCGACCCGCATTCGCTGCCGCATCCGGTTCGGCTCATTGGTCTGCTGATCGATGTTCTTTGCCGCGTCATGCGCCGGGTGTTCCCCAAATCGCAGACCGGCGAACGGCTGGCCGGGGCGGCCGTCTGGCTCATCACGGCGGCGGTCAGCTTTGCCGCACCGTATATCCTTTTACTTTTATGCCAGCGCGTGAGTATCTGGCTGCGCCTTGCCGTTGAGAGCATCCTGTGCTGGCAGGTTCTGGCCGGACGCTCACTGCGCGACGAGGCGATGCGTGTGTATGCTGCGCTGCGCCGCAACGACACCGACGCGGCGCGCGAGGCTGTTTCCATGATCGTTGGCCGCGATACGACCCGTCTTGATGCGGCGGGAATCTGCCGCGCAGCGGTCGAGACTGTGGCCGAAAATGCTTCCGACGGCGTGGTCGCGCCGCTCGTGTTTCTGGCGCTCGGCGGCGCGCCGCTTGGCTTATTCTATAAGGCCGTCAACACCATGGATTCCATGCTCGGCTATGTCGAGCCGCCTTATCGGCATATTGGCCTGATTCCGGCCAAAGCGGACGATGTTGTCAATTATCTGCCCGCGCGGCTCACGGCACTTTTGATGCTCTGCGCGGGTTGGCTGCTGCGCTTTGATGTCAAAAACGGTTGGCGCATCTTCCGCCGTGACCGCTACCAACACGCCAGCCCCAACTCTGCCCAGACGGAGTCGGTCTGCGCGGGTCTGCTCGGTCTGCGGCTGGCGGGTGATGCGCGGTATCACGGCGTTTTGCATCCAAAGCCCTATATCGGTGACGCGCGCCGCGAAATTGAAAATGCGGACATTCCGCGCGCCTGCCGCCTGATGCTGCTGACGGCGCTGCTTGCGGCGCTTTTGTGCTGCGGACTACGGCTTCTCATCGGCTAAACAACAGACGCACAAAGGAGAAAGAGAATGCTCTATCAGGCAGAAAACCCGCACGGCGGGGATAATTATGGCCGCGCAGTCCGGCTGGATTTTTCGGCTAACCTCAACCCGCTTGGAACGCCGCCGCGCGTTGTGCGGGCGCTGCGCGAAGCAGCAGAGGAACTTGCGCAGTATCCCGATCCTGATTGCCGCGAATTGATCGCGGCCATCAGCGCGCAGGAAGCCGTTCCGAGCAAGGATATCCTGTGCGGTGCCGGCGCGGCAGAACTGCTTTACGCTTACGCCCATGCGCTGCGGCCAACGCGCGCGGCGCAGTGCGTGCCGACGTTTTTGGAATATGCGCGAGCAGTTTCGGCTGTCGGCGGCAGTATGGTTTCCTATGCGCTGCGCCCGGAAGAACAGTTTTCCCTGCGTGACGATATCCTTTCCTTTTTGACCCGGCACAAGCCGGAAGTTTTCTTTTTGTGCAACCCCAACAATCCGACCGGCTGCTGCCTTGCGCCGGAACAGTTGACACAGATCATCTCGCACTGCGCGCAGCTCGGTACACGTGTCGTTCTGGATGAATGCTTTCTGGAGTTCACGCAGCGTAAGAGCATGACGCCCCTTTTGCGGCGTTTTCCCAATCTGCTCATTGTAAAGGCTTTCACCAAGAGCTACGCCCTTGCCGGGGTGCGGTTGGGGTATGTCCTGAGTGCAGATCATGCGCTGCTTGCGGCTATGTCTGCGCAGACGCAGCCGTGGAATGTGAGCGTCCCGGCGCAGCGCGCCGGAATTGCGGCACTGGCCGAGCCGGACTTTATGACACGCACACGGGACTATGTCCTTGCTGCGCGCAGCAAACTGCGGCAGGGACTGGAACAGCTGGGCTTCTGTGTCATTCCGTCTGAAGCAAACTATTTGCTTTTTCGGGGACAGGCTGGTCTTGACGATGCCATGCTGGCGCAGGGCATCCGCATCCGTACCTGCGGTAATTACCCCACGCTCGACGCGCGCTGGTATCGCGTAGCCGTGCGGACGGACGAAGAAAATGCGCAGCTGCTCGCTGCGCTGGCGTTTCTATGTGGAAAGGAGAAATCGCTATGGCCAGAACGATCATGATCCAGGGGACAATGTCCAATGCGGGCAAAAGTCTGCTTGCTGCGGCGCTCTGCCGAATCTTCCACCGGCAGGGACTGCGCGTTGCTCCGTTTAAGAGCCAGAATATGGCGCTCAATTCTTTCATCACCGAACAGGGTGGGGAAATGGGGCGCGCACAGGTCGTACAGGCCGAAGCCGCCGGTATTGCGCCCGACACGCGCATGAATCCCATCCTGCTCAAACCGACCACTGACGTTGGCAGTCAGGTCATCGTCAATGGGCAGGTGATCGGGAACATGGACGCGATGGAATACTATCGCCGCAAGCGGGAGTTTCTCCCCGCCGTGCTGCAAGCCTACGAATCTCTGGCGCGCGAGTATGATGTCATTGTGATTGAGGGCGCAGGCAGTCCCGCTGAGATCAATCTGAAGCAGGATGACTTTGTCAACATGGGACTGGCCAAGCTGGTAGACGCACCGGTCTTGTTGGTGGGCGACATTGACCGCGGCGGCGTGTTTGCCCAGCTGTACGGTACGCTTGCGCTGCTTGAACCCGACGAGCGCGCCCGCGTCAAAGGGCTGATCGTCAATAAATTTCGCGGTTCGCGCGCGATCTTAGAACCGGGACTGCGGCAGCTTGAGGCGCTGTGCGGTGTGCCCGTGGCCGGTGTCGTTCCCTATGCGCACCTGGATATCGATGACGAAGACAGCCTTTCCGAACGCTTTTCCCACACACAGACGTGGGCGCTCGTAGATATTGCTGTCATCCGCCTGCCACATATCTCCAATTTTACAGATTTTTCTCCCTTTGAACGCTACGAAGGCGTTTCGCTTCGTTATGTTAACCATCCGAAGCAGCTTGGCAGCCCGGATCTTATCATCCTGCCGGGCACAAAAAGCACCATTGCCGACCTTTTGTGGCTGCGGCAGTCCGGTTTGGAAGCCGGTATTTTAAAAGCCGCTGCCGCAAATACGCCGATTTTCGGCATTTGCGGCGGGTTTCAGATGCTTGGACACGCGATTTTTGACCCCAATTGCATCGAAAACGGCAAAAAAACCGTGCGTGGAATGAGCTTATTGGACGTGGAAACATTGTTTTTGGGAGAAAAAGTGCAAAAGCAGGTGCATGGTGTTTTTACAGACGTGACCGGGCTGTTTTCGCCCTTAAACGGCCAGACTTACACCGGTTACGAAATCCACATGGGACGCGCCAAAACACAGCAAAAACCGATCGTTTGCAACGGTTTTGTGTATGGAACGTACATCCATGGGATTTTCGATGAATCGGGCGTTTGCGATACGATCCTGCGTATTTTGTGTGAAAAAAGCGGCGTAAATGCAGACTCCCTGAACAGCTTTGACCACGAAGCATACAAGCAGCAGCAATATGATAAACTGGCCGACCTTGTGCAAACCGGCCTTGATATGTCCCTCATCCACCGCATCCTCGACAAAAAGGTCTAACAATTTAGACATCATTGCCTGGCTGTTTGACTTTTTTCCTCAGATTTTGAAATTCCCAAGACATCTCTCTGCTTTAATGTGTTGAGTACAAAGCCTTCTCGGTTATTGCTCCACGTAGTCGATGCAGGATTCCAAATCCTGCACAAGTCCCGCTTTTATCGCAGTTTGGAAAAGTATTCCACAGCGGTCTTGCACTAACATTGCATTATATGGAGATTGAATTATGGCATTGGATTTTTTGTAACGCGTGTGTAACTGTATGGAATCTGCAATATTGAGCATAGTATCAATGATTGGATATTTCTTACGCAGATAATCGTTGAGTATTGCAGCGTCTAAATCAGATCCATAATCAAGGGTATTTTGAATTTTATCCAAATCATTGGCAACATCCAGGTAGTCATGCGATTTTTGAATAATCCGCAATGTATTCTTGAACAGTCCTGCAGTAAAATGAATTGTTTCCATCACAAGAACCTATCTTTTCTCTATGTAGCTATACCCCTATTCGCCGCCGAACATCATTCAACCATTCACCTTTATATTTGAAATACTTGGGATCAGCAAGGGAGCGTTTTATTCCGGTGAGATATTTTGCCAATGCTGTGAGTGACCATGTTTCGCCGTTATAACTGACGTGCTTATCGTCAACCACTTCGCACAGCTCACCAGTGTGATCGCTTCCGTTACAGCAAAATTCAATTTGCTCACCTATAGCGATGCCACAAGCGGAAAATGTAAATGGTGCCATGCGCTCCTGATGCTGTTCGCTGATCTCCTGTGCTAGAGCTTCCTCACGCTGCTCGGTGGCGGTAGCCTTCCACTTTTTCAAGCGGTGGCGATAATCGTTGATTTCCGCAATGGCTTCCAGAATGGAATACGCATTCTCCGGAGTCATGGCATAAAATTCACGAATACGGCGCTTTCCATCCACTTCTTCCGTGGAACGTAGCTCTGGATTCAGCTTATCCAAGATGGAATGAAGCTTCTTGTCTGAAAGCGCAGAGTCCACTTCGTATGTAGCATACACACGGAATGCAAACGGTACAGCGGTGCTGCGGTTCAGCTCATCCAAGCGCTGCTTCACGTCCATTGCATAGCCAATTTTCACATATTGCGGAAAGGACGGATTTGTAAGGATATAAATAAAACCTTGACGCATAGATTCCCTCTTTTCTGTGTTTTGCACTTCTGCTTATAGTAAGATCAAGTATTCACAAGATACGCATCCAGCTCGTTTTGGACATTTATGTAGGATTTATAAATCTTCTTGATTCCGGCCTCTTTTGCCATACTTACAACAAGATTTTCTTCGGCTTGACCCATTCGCAGGCCAAGAATGATACCGATTGGAATCCATTCCATAGCAGCCGGAGGCTTTATAGTACAGCTGGTTATCATCCGCCATTCTTCATCATACTTATGACATTCTTTTTTAATTAGCGCTGTCCGTTCTTGTTCCCATAACACACTACCTATATCTGTATATAACTCTGGTGGAAGTTGCGATCCTGTTGCCTCTGCAATTTTGCGGAGCATAATATATTTTGTATAGTTTGTTGCATCATAGGGTGTATCAGAATAGTAAATCGGATATAGCGATGTGCCGTAGTTCTTAATTCCGCAATTTGCGCATTTATCCTGTTTGCCGCACAGATAGTTATCGTTGTTTTCAAAATCGTAGATTTGTACAAATCCTCTGTGCTGATCTGCATATTTTAACCACAGAGACTCGTTAATCCCATTTTCAGAGAAGCATACTGACCATGTATCTTTTTTCATTTCATCACGAAGAGAAAGAGCCGTATTCAGAAAGCTTTCCGTTAATCCATGCGAAAGCGCATTTGTCAGGTTCTCAACGGTAAACTGCGCCGCTTGCTCTTCGGAGAAAATACCAGCAAGTAAAGATTTAGCGCCCGCAACAACTGCTTCTGTACTTTCGGGAGTATGAAATGCACTTAAATACTCGTTCCGAAGCGCCTCAATGTCAATGTGGAGAAAGGTATCAAACGGATCATCATAGTAATTCGCAGAAGAAAAGTGGAGTTTGTTCGTCCTGAGTGCTTCCAAGCTTTTTATGTTGACGGGACGATAACGGTAAAGCCACTTTGGATACCGAATTGTTTTGAATAGTTGCTCTCGTTCTGCTACAATATCATTTCCCGGTAAAGAACATGGTGTTTTCCAAAATTGTTCTCGATTATTGTGATCCATCAATACCCCGCCTCTCGACGATTAGATAATACACGGAATACCCGGTAAACTTCAGAGCAGCTTTGGTAAGCGGATATACATGGTTATCCACATCACCAAGGGTAGCCATGATAGCGGAAACCACGAGATACACGCGGTCATTTTCGCTTAGACTCTTTTCATTCCTGAATATTTCGTTAAGTGTTTCGCTTATTCAAATCCTTTTTGGGGCTTGTGGCATTTCTTTTCAGCGCCGCTAAAATGTTCCTTATTATCCATTTTAGAACAAAAGTCAACATTCAAATAATCTTCTTACGCTCTTGACTGCAAAAACCGAGGGCGTCTTTTTTGATATGATTCCGTGGGACAAAGATCAGTTGACTATTTATATAGTATTGCAGTTTGGCTCGATCGGCTTGCCGAAATTGAATTACTCAAAACCGATCAAATTGTTTTGCTTCTTCCAGATGTGGTGTACATTGGCACTCATAAGCACTTGCTGATGGGTCAAACTACGGATGAAGGAAATCCAATCACGGTTTCCGAAAAAAAGTAAGGAGATGTATGAACATGACGAATCGTAACTCTTCCAACATTAACGTTCCTGAAGCACGTAACGCGATGGACAAGTTCAAGATGGAGGCCGCTTCCGAGGTCGGCGTTTTTTCGCCTCTTAAACTGCTGCATTTTGGCCTTGCGGTTAGCCTTTCAG
>CAYSTN010000032.1:0-21767 GCA_964434135.1 uncultured Oscillospiraceae bacterium | reverse complement strand
AAGCTTACTTCAGCCTGCCCATCGCTCCAACCGGAATTTAATTTTTCTACTAACGTCTTTATGACTCGCTCTCTTGCGGAAAACTATCCTTATTCAAGGCTCTATAAAGCAGAAATGCGTGGCTCGTTTAACGAATGGATTGCGATCGTTGATGCAATTGAAGACGAGTCGATGCCAGCGGAATCTGGTCTGTGTTTTTTGATGTCTTTATTAAAGAATCGTTCGGATGCATTTTATGCATTGGCAGATAAAACCGTGGCACTTGCTCACAAAACACAGTTTCATACTTTCGAAGATGCAGTTGGCTTTATGAAGACTTTCTTCCATTCCACCACATATTCCGCCAGAGCATTTGAAGTCGTGATCCATGGTTTTATGCAGGCTATGGGCGAATGCGGTTTTCTCGATGATCTCACATTGATCCCGATATCTCAGATGCGCTCTGCAAATAAAAAGCATGGCAACATCGGTGACATTGAGTTGCGGGATGGTACGGTTATTATGGAAGCCTGGGATGCCAAGTACGGCAAACCCTACCTGCGGGATGAATTGGAAGAACTCCGTGATAAAATTCTAACTGTCCCGGGCGCACGTGTGGCTGGCTTTATTTGCGACTGCGATGTCGATCGCCGCAGCGATATTGTGCGCAGAACCAACGAAATCGCTGCCGAAACCGATGTGGATATCCAACTGCTTTCTTTTGATGAGTGGCTCATTCGGCAAACGGAACAACTGAACCCTTCTCAGAAAAAACGGTTGGCCGAAACATGGCTGATTACAGTCGCAGAGTCATTTGCGCAGCGCCGATTGGACATTGCTCCAATTGATGAGCCCTGTGATGAATGGTTAAACGACCTATATTCGTTGCTCAAATAAGCATTTTTCTACCATCCTTTACCCGCTTCAAACGCAGAAAAACGCAGCCAATGGCTGCGTTTTTCTGCGTTTATTAAACCTATAATGAAACCATATCAAATCAATCCGGCGTATGCAGTTCTTCCTGCTTCATAATTGCGGCGCAGCGGAGCAGCTGCTTGAGCGAGTTGACCCCCAGCGCCACGTAAATATTGCGGTTATGAAAGCGCACCGTGGACTCTTTCACGCCCATCAGCTCGGTGATCTCCCGAACCGACTTTCCCTCGAGGTAATAGTCAAACACTCTCCGCTCGGTGGCGGTCAGATCCTGAATGCCGCGCCGGAAGTTCTCATAGTCCTCGGGGTCGACCTCGGTTTTGCGCGCATACGCCAGCCGTTGCAGCTCCTGCTTATCGTGCGAGCGCTCGGTCTGAATCTGCGCAAGCTCGGCCTCGACGCTCGTCTTTTCTTTCCGCATGGCGGCCAGCGCGGCTTCGCTGCGCCGATCCTGCTCGGCCAGAAAGTCAAACAGGTCGTCGATCTCCGCAACTTTGCTCGGCGTATGGACGTATTCCTTCTGCCGAATCTGCGAAAGACTCTGCATCAGCGGCCGCAGATAGCGCTTGCTGAAATACAGGCAGCTGATGGCGGAGAAGGCCACGATCACGACCAGCAGCAGCGTAATGCGGATCGCCGCACCCGCCTCGAGCGTATCATAATCCCGGCGCGGAATCAGTGTGCTGACGCAATGGCTCTGTGTCCCCGGGCAGAGCCTGACCGGCGCGATCACGCCGACATAGGCTTCGCTGCCGCTTTCGCAGGCAAACAGCCCGCTGCCGAACGTTTTGGCCTGGAACGTACCGCTTGGGGCGAGATAGTAATCCTTGACCGTGCCCGCGCTGAGACTTTCATTGGCATCGCCCAGTCCCTGCTGTCCGCGGCTGAGACAGAAGACCGCACGGTTCTGCTCCGACGGCTGCGCGAAGATGTGTTTGAAATAGCTCTCGCTGATCTCCAGACCGCACAGACCGTAGAACCGGCCGTTTTCGGACAGGATCGGCACGACGAGCAGCATGACGCGCTCACTTGTGCCCGGCAGGGTGGTGACTTCCGTCAGGCGGTAGCTCTGCGTCAACGGCAGTGACGCATTTGCGACCAGCCGGTCATAGCCGGGTATCGACGCGGTATCGAACTCCAGCCGCCATTTGCGGTGCGGCATGGCCTCATGCCGCTTGCCGACCTCGCTCAGCCCGCGATAGAGCAGGATACGCGTATCGGTGGAGTCGAGACTGTTGCGCTGCAAATACAGGCCGCTGCGCGAATGCGCGGCGTTTTCCACGTTGGGATTGACCTGCACGTCCAGCAGCACGAACGCGCCGGAGCAGTCCGTTTCGAGCAGCTTCTGATGCAGCTTCTCGATCAGGGCTTCCTGAAGCCCCTCGATATGGGTCTGCGAGGCGTTCAGCTCGTCAAATCGCAGCTCGTTTTCGTCCAGATAGCGCTCGATGCTCTCCGTGGTGCGCTCGGACAGCTGGATGCCCATGACGGCAAGATTGCTGTAATGCGAGGTGAGCTGCCGCGCAAAGACTTCATTCTGAAACCGCAGCGTATCGGCCAGCTCCTGCTTGACCCCGGAATAGCCGTCGATGAGCAGCATCCCGATGAAAAACAGCACCAGCAGCAACGCCACGAGCAGAAACATATAGACAAACAGCTTGCGCTTGAGCGTCTGTTTTTTCCGGATAAACGGAAGAACTGTTCTCATGGCAGCGGCTCGTCAGTGAACGTTGCGGAACAGGTCCCAGGTTTCAGCGGCAATGGCGTGGCTGTCTTCGCCGCCGGACAGGCGCGCGGGAATGTCCTTTTGCAGCGCGCGCAGCGTGTCATAGAGCGTGTAGACCTTTGCATAGTATCCGGCAAAGGACGGTTCGCGCACGGCAGTAGCCGTCTGGTTGACGGTGTTCAGCGTGGTATAGAGCCTGCGGTACGTCTCGGACGCGAAGTCATAGCTTTCGATCTGTTCAAACGCCTGCTGCGTAACGGGCATATAGCCCGAGCCGACGCAGAAATCCAGATTGCGCGCAGGCTCAGTCAGCCAGCGGGCGAAGACGGCGGCGGCCTCGGCCTTCTGATCGGTGGTCTTTGTCGCGCACAGGCCGACGCCCGCCTGCGTCACGAGCAGGTCGCTGTCCGCAGCCTTGGGCATGGGCAGCACGTGCAGATCCATCGGCTCGGAGGTGTTGTCCGGGTAGGTGACGGTATCGTTGTAATACAGGACGGACGCACTCGAACCCAGCCCCGCGACGACCTCGCCGGTCATGACCTGCGTGTTGGAGTAGAGGTCAGATACGATGATATGCCCCTGCGCATAGCTTTCGGCAAGCTCCATCCACGAAGTGCGCAGCGCTTCGTTCTCAAACGCATACCAGCCATCGGCGGTATAGAGATCCGTCCCGCCCTGTTCCATGGCGTTCAGCTCGACCGCGCGGATGAGGTAATCGAGCGCGCAGAAGGGCTTGCCACCCGACCAGTCATAGTATTTTGCCGCCACGTCAAAAAAGCCGTCCCAGGTGGCAAGCGCATCATAGCTCACGCCGGTATCGGCGGCGAAGCGGTCAAACTGCTTCCCGGCCACGAACAGCAGATGCGTGGACTTGGACACGGGGAACACGCAGAGCTTCCCGTCCACCTCGCCGTCGGCGAGAAACTCCGGCACGTAGGCCGAAAGCTCGTCTTCGGTGAAAAGCGTCCGCCAGTCCAGCACAGCCTCTGTGCCAAGCTCCTCGACGTTGTTGTTGTGGCAGAAAAACAGATCAGGCATGGCCGGAACGCCGGGTGTCTGCGTCTGGGCGGCGAGAAGCTTTTCGCCGATCTGCGCGGTGGAGGACATGAGCGTGACGTTGATGATGATCCCCTGCTCTTTTCCGACCGTCCGGTTAAATTCCCCGACCAATCGGTTCATGGGCGAGTCGGCCTGCTCACCGTAGACGTGCCACATGGTCAGCGTAACCGGCTCGTCGGGGTCGAGCAGGGATTTTTTTGCGCAGCCGGACGCAGCCGCAAGCAGCATCACCGCGGCCAGAACAAGTGCCATCCATCTTTTCATAGTTTTCCTCCCGTGTGGTATTGCCACACAGACCCACGGCCAATTTTCCCTGTATTTTTTGCCAAATTGCACAAATTGCGTGGACTTTTTTCACATCACCCTATCAATTTGCGGCTTTTTGAGGGGGACAAACCGGGCGCAGCCCATATAATAGAATCTGCAAGAACGCACAAAAGCAGCGGTATACGCACTTGCACCATTTCAGGGCGTCTCTTTCTTCCGTTGCAAAACCAACGAAACGCAGCGAACGCCCGATCTATACCAGTATACCAAACGCACAGCGAAAATTCAAGCATACAGAAGGAGGGATGAGCGCATAAATGAAGAAAGATCAGACCGCCGAGTACAGCCTTCTTCCTGCGGAACATGGAAGCCGGTACAGGTTTCTCTGCGCGGTCACGGGCGCACAGTTCAGCACCAGACAGAGCTATCTGTCCGACACGCCCGAACAGCAGTTGCAGCTGGCCTGGGAACACGAAGGCCGCAGCCATTTTAACCAGTGCCAGCGATGCGGCAAATGGGTCGTCGACGCGGCATTCAATCCGGAAGTGCTCGAGTGCATCGTATGCGCCCCGTTTGAGACAGAGGCTCGCTTTTGCAAATCCTGCGGTGCGCGCGTCCAGCCCGGTGCGCGGCTGTGTCCGGTCTGCGGCAGACCCCTGTATTACGAAGGAGTGGATGCTTATGACGCAAAAACTCAAATTTGAGCAGCTTTCGCGCTTTGGCTTTGGCCCGGAGGTCATGCGCAAGACCAAGCTCTGTCCGCAGTGCCGGTGCCTGGTCACCGACGGCAAGAAGATCTGCCCGAACTGCGCAGAGCGTTTGCCCGATCTGACCCTGTTTGCCTGGTACGAACAGCAGCACGAGATCTGCACGCACTGCCGGACGCTGCTTTCGCCCGACGCGCAATACTGTCCGCACTGCGGACGGCGCGTTCTGCAAAGAGCCGGCGGTGCGCAGCCATGAGCGCGCAACACAACGATACCTGACCGGACGGACTCGTCCATGCATCATCCGGCGGCGATGCGCCGCCTTGAAAAAAGGAGGCAGACCATGCAGGTCACCATCCAGCGTATCCCCACAAGCTTGCAGGAATTTCAGGAACTTGCCGGCTCGCTGCGGCAAAGCCCGCAGGGCGTGTGCGCCCTGTTCCTGTGCGCGGTAAGCCTGTTTGACAAAAACAAAGACGACGGCACACAGGCCATGAACGTGCTGCGCGGCCCGCGGCCGATGGCGCCGTATGACGTGCAGTTCCTGCGCGACCGGCTGCGCGGCAAGTCCTATCTGCCGCTGGCCTATTTTACCGGCGCGACCCCGCAAAACGGCTACACGCCGCGCGCGCCCTACGTGCTGGAGGTCCTGTCCGACCCCAGACCGCAGGACATCGAACCGGGGTATGTGCGTGTTTTCCTCAAGACCGCAGGGGCGGACTCGCCCCGGCCGATCAAACTTCGGCAGAAGGCTTCGACCGGTGAGTGGTTCTTGTGGGAGTATTCCAGTATTCTAAGCGGCATTCGCATTCCCGCCGCAGAAGATCCGTGGGCATAAAAGGAAAGGAGAAACAACATGGGACTTATCAAAGCGGCACTGGGCGCAGCCGGAGGTGTTCTGGCCGACCAGTGGAAAGAGTATTTTTACTGTGACTCGTTGCCGAGCGACGTACTCATGCGCAAGGGTCAAAAGCGCGTTTCCGGACGCAGCAGCAACTACAAAGGTTCGGAAAACGTCATCACGAACGGCTCGATCATCGCCGTGGCTGACGGCCAGTGCATGATCCTCGTCGATCAGGGCAAGATCACTGAGTTCTGCGCAGAACCGGGTGAATTTACATACGACAGCTCGACCGAGCCGTCTTTGTTCTCCGGCAATCTGGGACAGAGCCTGATCGACACCTTCAAAAACATCGGCAAGCGCTTTACCTTCGGCGGCGAAACGCCCAAGGATCAGCGCATCTACTACTTCAACACCAAGGAGATTCTCAACAACAAGTTCGGCACGCCGACACCCATCATGTTCGAGGTCGTCAACAAGCGCATCGGCATGAGCCGCACGGTCAACCTGCGCTTCAACGGCGTGTACACCTACGTCGTCTCCGACCCGCTGCTGTTCTACACCCGTCTGGCGGGCAACGTCTCGGACGAGTGCGGCAGAGATCTGATCGACGGCCAGCTCAAAGCCGACTTCATCGACGCCCTGCAGCCCGCCGTCGGCGCGCTGTCCGAGCAGGAGCTGCGCCCGGCGCAGATTCCGGCCAAGGCCAAAGAACTCAAAAACGCGATGAACGAAGAGCTGAAGGCCACCTGGGGCGAGCGCGGCATCTCCATTGAAAAGATTTCCCTCAACCCCATCACGCTGACCGAAGCCGACATGAAGAAGATCAACGAGCTGGAAGACGCAGCGACGGTCGGCTCGAATCCGTACATGATGGCAGGCCGCATGACCGAGGCCACAGCCAGCGCCATGGAAGCCGCAGCGAACAACTCCGCAGGCGCGATGACCGGCTTTATGGGCATGGGCATGGCCGGCGGCATGATGGGCGGCGGCGGAGGCTTTGGCGCAGCGCAGAACCTCTATCAGATGGGTCAGCAGCAGCAAATGCAGCAACAGCAGTACCAGCAGCAGTATCAGCAGCCCGCCGCAGCACCCGCACCCGCTCCGGCACCGGCAGCAGGCGGCTGGACGTGCAGCTGTGGCAAAAGCGGCATCCAGGGCAAATTCTGCCCCGAGTGCGGTTCGAAGAAACCCGAACCCAAGCCCGCAGCCGATACCTGGGTCTGCCCGGGCTGCGGCGCAAGCGTGAGCGGCAAGTTCTGTCCCGAATGCGGCGCAAAGAAGCCCGATCCGCAGCCGGAAGGCTGGGTTTGCAGCTGTGGCGCGGTGAACAAGGGCAAGTTCTGTGCCGAGTGCGGCGCGAAGAAGCCCGCCGGCATCCCGCAGTACAAGTGTGACAAGTGCGGCTGGGAACCGGCCGACCCGACCAAGCCTCCGAAGTTCTGTCCGGAGTGCGGTGATCCGTTCGACGACGGTGACGTCAAATGAAAAAACTGCTGATCGTTCTGCTCATTCTTGCGCTGCTCATTGCTCTGGGGGCGCTGCTGTTTCGAATCTTTGTGACCGATCGCATCACGGATAAGGGCGGCATGGAGAATCCGGAATACAGCGACGCGGTCAGCCGCATATCCCCGCTCGAATCTGCGCGTGAAACGCTACAAATTTTACAGGAGGACCACCATGGGACTGTTTGACAAAAAATACTGCGACATCTGCGGTGAAAAGATCGGCCTGCTTGGCAACCGCAAGCTCGAAGACGGCAACCTCTGCAAAAACTGCGCGAAAAAGCTCTCGCCGTGGTTTGAAGACCGGCGGCATTCCACCGTCGATGAGATCAAACAGCAGCTGCAATACCGCGAGGAAAACCGCACCCGCGCTGCGCAGTTCTGCATCACCCGCTCCATCGGCGACTACAGCAAATTCCTGCTCGACGAGCAGCACGGCTGGATGACCGTCACGAGCGCGCGCGATCTGGAAGAAGCCAACCCCGATATCATTGACTTTGACGCCGTGACCGGCAGCCGGATGGACATCCGCGAAAACCGCCGCGAACTGATGCGCGAAGGCCCGGACGGCAAGCAGATCAGCTACAACCCGCCCCGGTACGAGTATTCCTACGAGTTCTACGTCATCATCACCGTCCGCAACCCCTACTTTGACGAGATGCGCTTCAACCTCAACAGCAGAACGGTCGAGCTTACGCCGATGCCTGCCGGTGGCGCGGGAACCTTTGGCCGTCTGCGCACCGGACTTTCGCAGCTCGGCTTCGACCCCATGGACTACCCCGAATACCGCAACTACTACAACATGGCCGATGAGATCTGCCAGCTCGTCCAGCAAATGCACCAGCAGCCCGCTGCCGCGCCTGTAAGCGCACCGGCTGCACCGGCTGCACCGGCTGCTGCTCCGGCCGCCGGCCCGTGGAGCTGTCCGGCCTGCGGCGCGCAGAACAGCGGCGGTAAGTTCTGCGAATTTTGCGGCGCACCGCGCGCCTGAGCGAATGCACCCTGTTCGACCGAAGAACATCCACATACCGTATTCTAAAATCACGAAAAAGGAGTTTTGATTATGGCTAGCTTCACAGATACCGCAAAAGCGGTGGCAACTGCAACCAGCCCCCGTGAATTTGATCTGTCCTACTCCACCACGCTCGAAGAAGTCCTCGACAAACTCAACACCCGCGCCAGCGCCTTCCAGATGCCGTTTTCCATCAAGGGCGGCATCCCCGGCCAGCGCATCGTATTCGAAAAAGAGCCGAATCTGGAAGTGACCCTCTGGCTCTATGTCAAAGACGGCACCCACATCCGGATGCAGCCGAGCATTTCTCAGAACAGCACGTCCATCAACGGAATGCGTGTCGACAAAAACAGCGCCCTGCGCCGCGGCGTTAAGAATACCGCCGTCTCCATCCCCATCGCGCGCGGTGAGTACATCGACTATGTGACCGAGACGGTCAAGAAGATCCTCAACGGCGAACCGGTCGAGGATTACGTTGCCCCGGCCACCCCGGAAGAAGCACCCGGCGCAGAGCCGAAAAAAGACTGGCTGACGACGCTTCTTTTGTGCCTGTTCCTCGGCGTACTTGGCGTACACCGCTTCTATGTCGGCAAGACCGGCACGGGCATTGTCTGGCTGCTGACCGGCGGCTGCTTCGGCATCGGCTATCTGGTCGACCTCATCAAGATCATCTGCGGCAAATTCACCGACAAAAAGGGCAACCTCATCCAGAAGGAAAACTGACAGACAGGAGAGCATCATGAAAAGAAATCGCATACTGTGCCTGCTTCTTGCAGCGGCGCTGCTGCTGACGCTGTGCGCCTGCGGCGGGAGCAAAAATAAAAAGTCCGACGATCCGAACCACTTCGATCTCGGCGACTACACCCTGGACTACAAGGGCGCGTGCATCATGTACGACGAGGCCGGCAGAGACTCGCTGGTCATGACCTTTGACTTCACCAACAACTCCAAGGAAAACGCCTCGTGCGGCTGGGTCATCACGACCAAGTATATGCAAAACGGTGTCGAGATGGAGTCGGCGTATGTCATTGAAGACATCAACACCTATTCCAGTGTCGCGGAAAAATACTACAGCGACATCGCACCCGGCGTAACGCTCGAGGTCAAAAACGCACACATCCTCAGCGATATGAGCGAAGTCACCGTGGATATCTCCGAGCTGTGGTCGGGTAACTCCTACACCCTCACCGTCGATCCGTCGACGCTCGAGCGCATCGAAAACGACGTTTCTTCCACCGACTGGTCGGACTGGGACTATGATTCTGAAGAAGAACCGGCCGAAGAAGAGCCCGCCGAAGAAACCCCCGCTGAACAGGAGCCCGTTGCATCCTTCACCGACTGGTGGGAAGGCGACTGGTACGGCTGGTGGATCGTCAATAGCGGCACCGGTGACTATGCGGACTACGAAGGCTACTGGTGGGATGCGTTTGCACGAATCACCGTAAACGATGATCTGACCGGTATCTTTGAGATCTGGGACAATGAAGGCAGCTATGACGATCTGATCGGCCAGATCTACGTCGGCTTCACCGAAAACGGCGGCACGGAACACGGCACGATGGTTTCCGAGAGTGGCGAGTTTATGGGCGGCGTGCGTGAGCCGGGCGAATGGGTCATTGACCCGGTCGATGCCCCGAAGGATGAGATGATCGCCTTCCAAGGTGTCAATGCCGCCGACGATGGCGAGTATACCTTTACCCTGTATCTGCGTCCGTGGGGCACGATCTGGGACGATGTCGAAGAGGTCGAGCTTCCCTACTATTACCATGACTGGTATCTGCCCCATGTCGAGGCCGGCGCACCGATGCCCGACCAGTTCGACGAGAACGACATTCCCGAAGCCGGCAGCACGGAAACCAGCGGCTCCGCCACGCTCAGCGGGAATCTGGTTCCCTTCTCCATCGACGGCAAAACCATCGGCGATCTGCCCTTTACCTTCGCCTTCAGTCTGCCCGAGGGCGCTTGGGATATGGAGACATATACGTTCCCGTATAACTTCAAAATCCACAACTGTCCCGATGGCGATGATGTACCCTGGGACACGCCCTTCATCTGGGTCTACTTCTATGATAACGAGACACAGCTGAACACCGATGTGCCCAACTACGAGAATCTGTCCGAGACGGACGGCCGTACCATCGGCGGCATTGCAATGCAGGGCCGTAAGTATGACCGCTATGGCTACGAACAGATGCAGGAGTACTATGGTGTCCTGCCCAGCGGCATCGGTGTCTCCATCCGCTTTGTCAAAGCGCCGGAGTCTCTGCTGCCGGAGTGCTACGCCATTCTCGATACCTTTACGTTCGGCTAAGCCGACCATACGCATTCACACGCTCCCGCCCCAAAGGGGCGGGAGCCAGCGTGTCGAAACAGTCTTTTCGCCCCGCTGGCTCAGTTTCCCAGACTTTTTTAAAAGCTTGGGAAACCGGTTCGATTGAACGCGAAGGGGACTCTTCCTCCCCCTTCACACTTCCCCCTGCTGCTCTGTTTCGGCAGTCTATTTGACAGTTTTTTGACAGTCCCAACAGACTTTACCTTTTTCAGAAATGAGGGATTCTATGCCAACACAGGTTACCAACTACCAATGCCCGGCCTGTACAGGGCCGCTGCATTTTGTCGGCGCGTCCGGCAAGCTCGAATGCGACTACTGCGGTTCGACTTATGACGTAGCCGAGATCGAGGCGCTCTACGCCGATAAGAACGAACAGGCCGAAGCCGCCCATGCCGAGGCCGAAGCCGCGCAGGCCGCCGGACAGGCTTCGGACGGCGCGTGGGATACGTCCGGCCTGGACGAGAACTGGGGCGCGGACGGCGAGGGCATGAAGGCCTACAGCTGTCCGTCGTGCGGCGCGGAGCTGGTTTGCGACGCGTCCACCGCCGCGACGAGCTGCCCGTATTGCGGCAACCCGACCGTCGTGCCGGGACAGTTCTCCGGCATTGCAAAGCCGGACTTCGTCATCCCATTCAAACTCAGCAAAGAAGATGCCATCAAGGCGCTCAAGCGTCACTATCAGGGCAAGCGGCTTTTGCCGTCGGCCTTTACCGACAACAACCACATTGAGGAAATCCAGGGCGTTTACGTCCCGTTCTGGCTGTTTGACGGTGATGCAGAGGGCAGCGTCAGCTACCACGCCACGCAGGTACATACCCACACGATGGGTGACTACGAGATTACCGAAACCGATCACTATAACGTTCTGCGCGCCGGTTCGATGCGCTTTGAAAAGATTCCCGTCGACGCGTCGAGCAAAATGCCGGACGATCACATGGACTCCATCGAGCCGTATGACTATTCCGAACTCAAACGCTTCTCCACGGCGTATCTGCCCGGCTTTTTGGCCGACAAATACGACGTAAGCGCCGACGAATGCAGCAAGCGCGCCGACGAGCGCTGCGAAGGTTCGCTGCTTTCCTCGCTGGAAGACACCGTACACGGCTATTCCACCCGTACGCAAACCGGGAAAGACGTCCGGCTGCACCGCGGCAAGGTACATTACGCGCTCATGCCGGTCTGGATGCTCACGACCAAATGGGACGGGAAGAACTTCCTGTTCGCCATGAACGGCCAGACGGGCAAGCTTGTGGGCGATCTGCCGATCAGCCGAAAGAAGCTGGCGGCGTATTTCGCGGCCATTGCTGCGCCGCTCATGGCCATCGGAACGGTTCTGGCGCTGCTGCTGGTATAAGGAGGGCAAACACGATGAAAAAAAGATTTTTGAGCCTTCTGCTCGCCCTGTGCCTCACGGTACTTCTGACCGGTACGCTGTGCGTCTGCGCTTCCGAGCCGCAGCTGAACAACGTCACCGATGCCGCCCTTCTTCTGACCGACGATGAGGCGCAGACGCTCGACCTGCAATCGTTGCAGCTGGCAACGCAATACGGCGTTGGTGTCTACATCGTCACGGTCGATGACTATTGCGACTTTGACCCCACCGGCGTGTATGAGGCCACCTATGGCATCTACCACGAGTACACCATGGGCGTGGGTGACGGACGCGATGGCATCATGCTGCTTCTGAGTATGCGCGAGCGCGATTTCGCCCTGTTCTGCTACGGTGAGAACGCGCAATATGCGTTTAACGACTACGCGCAGCAGCAGCTTGAGGATGCGTTCCTCGACTATTTTGCAAACGATGACTGGAACGGTGGCTTTGCGGCTTATCTGCGTGAATGCGAATACTGTCTCGAGCAGGCCGCTGCCGGTGAGCCGGTCAGCGCAAGCCCGGTGACGATGATTCTGATCTTCTGCGGTGTTTCGCTCGTCATCGCGGCCATCGTCTGCGCGATTCTGGCCGGTCAGATGAAAACCGTGCATAAAAAGACGACCGCCGGGGCATATGCGGCCGGTGGCCTCAACCTGACCCAGCAGTTCGACCAATTCACCCACCGCACCGAGACGCGCCGCAAGATCGAACGCAACAACGCCTCTTCGAACTCGCAATCGCACTCCGGTGGCGGCGGCAGTGGCCGCAGCGGAAAATTCTGACGGAGGGCGCTGGCATGAAAAAACTTCTCGCCCTCTGTTTGGCGCTGAGTCTGCTGCTGGTTCTGTGCGCGTGTGCCTCAAGCGAAGCCGCGCCGGACGCTGCCGGAGAGAACTACATCCCCGGCGGCCTGACGCCGGAAGCGGAGTCCGAACCTGCCGCGCAGCCGGAAAAAAACCCCGCCGAAACGCCCGC
Source organism: uncultured Oscillospiraceae bacterium (assembly GCA_964434135.1). Lineage (GTDB taxonomy): Bacteria > Bacillota > Clostridia > Oscillospirales > Oscillospiraceae > CAG-170. The sequence goes on along the minus strand of CAYSTN010000032.1, from coordinate 9,059 downwards.
CGAAGCCGCCAAGCCCACGGTAAAAACCCCGACGCTGGAAGAGCGCTTCATGGCCACGTGGACATATGACACCACGCAGGAAGCGCAGCAGTTCTCCTCTGACGCAGGCACATCCATCGACGTGCTGCGCGAGGAGATCGGCAGCGCCGATGCCCTGTTCGGCGTGGGTTACGTCGGATATTTCGAGTACTATGAAGAAACCGGCATCGACTTCGGCCAGTGGTACGAAGCCGCATCGAGTCCCTTTGCGGCTTACTATCCGTTCTTCTCCGAGATCGATGCCAACCACACCATCGGCGAAAGCGGCCACCTCTACTGCCTGCTTGCGCGCGACTATGACGCATCCATCGAAGTAGCGGACGCCGACGGCACTACCTTCTACTACGCATCAAACGGTGACCCCATCCTGGTCTTCTGCAACCGCGACGGTGACGCGCAGAGCGCCGACACGCACATCACCATCACAGCCGCCGACGGCACGGTCTGCGCGTATGCGCCGACGCTCGACGAGCTTGACTACCCGCAGCTTCTTGTCGGCGACGAGCGTGAGCTTCTGTCGTGGATCATCCAGCCCGCCGAGGAGTCTACCGTCTCGTTTGATGCCCTGCTTGCCGAAGGCTGGCTCGGCATGAGTGAATACGGCCTTGCCGGTGACGACGTGTTCGCGCCACCGATCTGGACGATTTATATGTGGGACGAAGAGAAGCAGACAACGGTCGACTTCTCCCTGTCGTTCAGCGCCAACCCGCCGTCCAGCGGCGTGTATGACGGCGAAGCGTTCATGCAGAGCTTCTACGAAGGCGAAACCGGCTCACAGGCCGAATGGGAAGGCTGGTGGACACTTGAAACCGAGCCCGATCAGCCCAGCGTACTCCAGCTTGACCTGGCGCTCATGCGCGGCAGCGACAAAGCGCACTACGAAGCCGTCCCGACGCTCTCAGAAACCTTCTGGGCGATGATCCATCCCAACGGCGAGATCCTTTTGCTGATCCCGCAGCGCGGATATTCCGATCTTCCCTTCATGGGCGAAGGCGTCCCCGGCATTGAGCTGTTCCTCTCCATGGGCTAATCCCCTGTCCTTACGCACGAACCCCCTGCGGCTGCATGGCCGCAGGGGGTATTGATCTGCGCGGAAGAAAACAAGCGCCCGGGCGTTGCCCGGGCGCTTGCCGTATCGGTTTTGGTTAAGCTTTGCTTTGCAGCTGCTGTTCGCGGCTGACGATCTGCGCCTGCATGAGCGCGTGAACCCGGTCGCCGATCTCGATGGTGGTCAAACCATCCAACTCCTGCGGCGGCAGCACGTCGATCACGTCCAGCCAGACCTCGGTGTGCTTGCGGAACATATTGCGCATAATGGCGCGGGAGTTGACCAGCGAGCAGACCACGATGGGCACGTTGGCCTTCTGCGCGATCTTAAACGCGCCGTAGCGGAACTCCAGCAGCGGCTGGCCGGTCTTGTTCGTCTTCCCTTCCGGGAAAACGGCGATGGACGCCTTATCATCGCGCAGAAACTGAATGGCCTTGATGATGGATTTGAGTGATTCGCGGTCGTTGTCGCGGTCGACCGGCAGGCAGAGGATCATGCGCATGAACTGCGCAACAACAAAAATGGAGAAGTTCTCCTTCTTCGACAAAAACGCCAGCTCTGCCCACGGCATGACCCCGTAAAAGATGAGGGGGTCGAGCGCGAAGCGGTGGTTGCATACCAGCAGGAAGCGTCCGTTGCGCGGAACTTTGTCCAGTCCCGTCACATTGACGTGAACACCGGCCAGCGCAAGCGCCATCCGGCAAAATTCGTTGAGCAGGAAGCGGAAATAGCCGCTCGGCTTGTCCAGCAGCTTCTTCGGGTCGACGAACAGGCACGAGATGAGTACCACCAGCAAAAACAGAACGATCAGCGCCGCAAAGCTGCCCAGGAAAAACACCGGCAGCTGCCACAGGACGGCAAGCGACGCAAAGCCGCCGGCAAGATACGTAAACGCACACCCGGAGAGGAAACTGACCGCGAGGAACACATAAAGCATGAGAGCAAACACCTGCCGAACGAATGATACAGGCCGTTAATTTATGAAGAAAATCTTAAGCGGCCACCGCTCATTATAGCCCCATGCGGGCGTAAAATCATCCCAAAAACACAGAGTTTACAAATTGTTTACGCTTGCGAGGCGCGCTGGCGGCTGATATCAATCCAGCTGGGGATTTTCGCTACGCGCTCGGACAGTTCGGCCAGACACCCCGGCACGTCGATCTTCTGCGGGCAGATGGCCGCACACGCGCCGCAGCCGATGCACGCCTGCGGCCGCTGTGACTGTGCAAGCGAGTCGAGCGCCATGATCGCCGTGGTCGACGGGAGAAAACGCACGTCGTTGAGCATCCGCAGCATAGCCGGGATGTCGATGCCCTGCGGGCAGCCGTCGCAGCAATAGCGGCACGCCGTACACGGCACGGCGTCTTTCAGCTGCTCGGCGATCTGCATCAAAACCGCCAGCTCCTGTTCATCCAGCGGCTGCGGCTGGGCGAAGGTACGCAGGTTGTCCTGCATCTGTGCAAGATTGGACATTCCGCTCAAAATCATGGTCACGCCGGGCTGCTGCTGCACCCAGCGCAGCGCCCACGAAGCATCCGACGCATCCGGGCGCAGGGCGCGCAGCTGCGCACCGAGCGCCTGCGGCAAATTGGCCAGCTTGCCGCCGCGTACAGGCTCCATGACCCAGATGGGCAGACCGTAGCGGTTGAGCAGCTCACACTTTTCCTTCGCATTTTGCAGCGTCCAGTCGAGGTAGTTCAGCTGGATCTGGCAGAAATCCAGCTCGTGCGCATGGCGCGCAAGGAACGCTTCAAACGCGGGCAGATTCGCGTGCGACGAGAAGCCCAAATGGCGAATGCGCCCCTGCTTTTTCTGTTCGAGCAGATACGGGATGATCTGCCACTGCGCATCTTCGTACACGGCGATGGAGCTTTCGTAGACGTTGTGCAGCAGGTAGAAATCGAAATACTCCACCCCGCATTTTTTCAGCTGCCGCTCAAAGATATCCTGCACATCGTAGCGCTCTGCGATCTGGTGGCCGGGATACTTGTCGGCCAGATAGTAGCTTTCGCGCGGATAGTCGCGCAGAACGCGGCCAATGACCGTTTCGGAATTGCCGCTGTGATACGGCCAGGCGGTGTCAAAATAATTCACGCCCTGCTCCATGGCCAGCGCGGTCATGGCGGCAACCTGTTCTTCGTCGATGGACTGGTCTTCGCGCACCGGCAGACGCATCGTCCCGAAGCCGAGCTGCGAGAGCCTGATTCCGTGAAAATCCTGATAGATCATAATGCAGCATCCTTTCGTTCTCATTTGATTCTTTTTATACCATAGCACATTCCGTGCCGAAAAACCAGTGGCAAAACGCGCCGCACGGGAAAAACCGGCGCTTTTTTTCGCCAGAACCGTTGTTTCGCCCAAAACCTCCGCTTTTTGCGGCGATTTCTTGTGCGCTTTTCACACTTGACTTTGCGCATTTAAAGCGGTATAGTAGCAAACAACAAAGACAGCCGCGCGGGCGGCGGAAAGGGGTCGCAAATGCAACTGCTGAAGCTTGCACAGTCGAATCTTCATGGCTTCTACTTTACCGAGGCTCGCAAGTTTTTTGCGGGCCTGTATTACCGTACCCAAAAAAAGAAGCTGTCCGCATAAGACCGGTGTTTTCCTCTCGTGAACGAAGGAGACTCTGTTTTTCGGACAGAGCCTCCTTTTTTTGATTCATCCACCCAAGTGCAACAAGAGAAAAGGAGCGATTATTTATGAAAAAGATTCTTGCAGTTCTGACAGCGCTGGTTCTGGTGCTGAGTCTGGCCGCCTGTGCGGCCAAGAGTGAGTCGGCCTCGTCCACTGCCGACGACAAGACAACGTATACCGTCGGCGTTTGCCAGCTCGTCCAGCACGACGCGCTCGACGCGGCCACACAGGGCTTTGTCGACGCGCTGCAAGCCGAGCTTGGTGACGCAGTCAGCGTCGATGTCCAGAATGCTTCCAACGACGCGGTCAACTGCGGCACCATCGTCAACGGTTTTGTCTCGCAGGGTGTTGATCTCATCATGGCCAATGCCACCCCGGCTCTGACTGCCGCCGTGTCCGCAACGGCAGACATCCCCATCCTCGGCACCTCCATCACCGCCTACGGTGTGGCACTGGATCTGGACGACTTTGACGGCACGGTCGGCGGCAACATCTCCGGCACGTCCGATCTGGCCGACCTGCAAGCGCAGGCACAGATGATTCTCGACTGGTTCCCGCAGACGAAGACCGTGGGGCTGCTGTTCTGCTCGGCCGAGCCGAACTCCCGCTACCAGGTCGACGAGGTGCGCAAGGCGCTTGAGGCGCAGGGCGTTGTGTGTGAGGAATTTGCCTTTACCGACAGCAACGACGTTTCCTCCGTCGCGCAGAAAGCCGCCGACAGCTCCGATGTCATCTATATCCCGACGGACAACACCGCCGCTTCCAACACCGAAGCCATCGGCAACATCGTCATTCCCGCCGGTGTACCGGTCATTGCCGGTGAAGAAGGCATCTGCAAGGGCTGCGGCGTGGCGACGCTGTCCATCAGCTACTATGACCTCGGCGTGACCACGGGCAAGATGGCCGCTAAGATTCTGCGCGGCGAGGCCGATATCTCGCAGATGGCCGTGGAATACACCGACGCGACCCCGAAGTACAACCCCTCGGTCTGTGAGCAGCTGGGCATTACCCCGCTCGACGGCTACGAGGCGATTGAAGGCTGATTGAACCGCTCTGTGTGGGTCAATGTCCTGACCCACACAGAGCCGAATAAACCGTCTGCCTTTGCGATGAGCCGATGCACGCTGCGTCGTTGGCTGATCGCAGGGGCAGGCCGATAAGGAGAATGACTATGAATTTCTTCCCGGCACTCCTCAATTCCCTGCCCGGCGCGGCAGCGCAGGGGCTTATCTGGGGACTGATGGCCATAGGCGTTTACATCACGTTCCGGATTTTAAATGTCTCCGACCTGACCGTCGACGGCTCGATTGCTACAGGCGGCGCGGTCGCGGTCATGCTCATCCGCGCGGGCGTTGACCCGTGGATTTCGCTGCTGTGCGCGTTTGCGTCCGGTATGCTGGCCGGTTTCGTCACCGGCGTGTTCCATACCAAATGCGGCATCCCGGCGATCTTGTCCGGCATTCTGACGCAGCTGGCGCTCTATTCCATCAACCTGCGCATCATGGCCAGCAAGGCCAATCAGGCCGTCGGCGTGGACAAATACGACCTGCTCGTCTCGCAGCGCTATGTGCGTGAGCTTTCACTGGAAAACCCGCTGCCGCTTTTGATCGTGTTCACGGCTGCGCTCATCGGCGCGCTGTACTGGTTCTTCGGCACGGAAAAAGGCAGCGCCATCCGCGCCACGGGCGCAAACCCCAATATGGCGCGCGCGCAGGGCATCAACACCAACGCAAACGTGGTCTTCGGTCTGATGCTCTCGAACGGCCTTGTGGCGCTCTCCGGCGCGCTTCTGGCGCAGTTCCAGGGCGCGGCAGATGTCAACATGGGGCGCGGCGCGATCGTCATCGGTCTGGCTGCGGTCATCATCGGCGAGGTCATCTTCGGCAAGCTCTTCCACAACTTCGGCCTGAAGCTGCTGGCCGTGTCCATTGGCGCGGTCATCTACTACGTCGTGTTGCAGATCGTGCTGCAACTGGGTCTGAACACCAACGACCTCAAGCTCATCACGGCGCTGATCGTCGCGCTGTTTTTGGCCATTCCGCACTGGAAGCAGCGCATCTTCCACGCAAAGGCGAAGAAGGGGGCAAAGAACCATGCTTGAACTCAGACAGATCTGTAAAACGTTCAATCCCGGCACGGTCAACGCCAAGACCGCACTCAACGGGCTTGACCTGACGCTCCACGCGGGTGACTTTGTCACCGTCATCGGCGGCAACGGCGCAGGCAAGTCGACCATGCTCAACGCCATCGCAGGTTCGTTTGCCATCGACAGCGGCAAGATCATCATCGACGGCACGGACGTGACCAATCTGCCCGAACATAAACGCGCGGCGTTTCTTGGCCGCGTCTTCCAGGACCCCATGATGGGTACCGCCCCGACCATGCAGATCGAAGAAAACCTCGCGCTTGCCGCGCGGCGCGGCCAGCGCCGGGGGCTTCGCTGGGGCATTACCAAGGCCGAGCGCGAGGCGTACTATGAGCGGCTGCGCGCGCTCGATCTGGGTCTGGAAGACCGCATGACGGCGAAGGTCGGGCTTTTGTCCGGCGGCCAGCGGCAGGCGCTGACGCTTTTGATGGCGGCGCTCCGGCAGCCGAAGCTGCTGCTGCTCGACGAGCATACCGCCGCGCTCGACCCGCGCACGGCAGCCAAGGTGCTTGACCTGTCCGACCGGATCGTGCAGGAGCATAACCTGACCACGCTTATGATTACGCACAACATGAAAGACGCCATCGCCCACGGCAACCGGCTCATCATGATGGATGCCGGGCAGGTGGTCGTCGATGTGAGCGGCGAGGAAAAGAAAAAGCTGACCGTGCCCGACCTGCTCGCGATGTTCTCGCGCGCGAGCGGCAGCGACGAAGCCAACGACAAAATGCTGCTCTCCTGATGCGTTTTTTGCTGCTTTTTTCGTAAAAAACACACGAAAATCACGCAAAAATCACTTAAAATTCACGAAAAATCAGCCAAAAACCGGTGCTGTTTCACCCGAAACAGCGCCGGTTTCTGCATGATTTCACACGTTTTTACCGAATTATCTCACATATCATCCCACGTCTGCTCCTGCGTGTAGCGCTGCAAACTCGTTTGCAGCGCAGCAAGCGCTTTTTTCTCAATACGCGATACATAAGAGCGGCTGATGCCGCATTGGGCGGCGATCTCGCGCTGCGTCAGCGGTGCGCGCCCGCCAAGACCATAGCGCAGCGTGATGACCAACCGCTCCCGATCGGTGAGTACCGTGTCCATGGCTTCGTAGAGCTTGCTGTTGAGCTGCCGCGCACTGAGGTCTTCGAATAAGTCCTCGTCCGAACACAAAACGTCCAGCAGCGACAGCGCCGTGCCGTCCTTGCCCGTCTCGATGCAGTCCGACAAGGACACATCCCCCGCCGTCTTTTTCAGCGACCGAAAGTGCATGAGGATCTCATTTTCCACGCATCTTGCAGCGTAGGTGGCCAGGCGCGCGCCCTTGCCGGCATCGAAGGTCGAAATGCCCTTGATGAGCCCGATCGTGCCGATGGAGATCAAGTCTTCCTGATCGGCAGCCTGTGCGTAGTATTTTTTCATGATGTGCGCGACCAGGCGCAGATTGCGCTCGATGAGGATGTTGCGCGCCTGTAGATCCCCCGCTGCGCTGCGCGCAAGGTACATTCGCTCTTCCTCGGCGCTCAGCGGTTTGGGGAACGAGCCGCCGGACGAAATGCGCAGGGACGTGAGCATACTGCTCAGAACCAGCCAAACTGTAGCCGAAAGCATAGGCTTTCACCTCCGTGATAAGCCTATGCCCACCCGGCCAGTCCAGATTCCTGGCAAAAGGCCGTCCCGTGCGCGGGCGGGTCAGGGGCGCTTTGGGGGCTTTTTGGCGGGTGTGGCAAGGTCATACATGGCCTTGCTGCGGCGGGCAAAGTGCCCGACCTTGGGCATTCCCTGCGCGATGGCGGGGTACTCGTTCTCGGTGTCGGCGGTCTTCTGGATGTTGTACGTCCCGTACTGATTGACCAGATCCAAACAGCTCTCCGGTTCACCGGAAAACGCGTGGTTCATGGGCGTGGGATCGTAGCGGATCGTCTCGTCATTTCGCATGGCATTCACCTCATAAAGAGTGTTTGCAGTTTTGCCGAAAGCATACAAAAAAATCGCGGGCAGTACCGGTTGGTACTGCCCGCGTTTGGGTTGGATCGGGAATCGCTTAGTCGGCGTACATATCGACCAGCTTGAGCAGATGCTCGTAGCGTTCCTTGGCGTTCTGCTCGTTCTTTTCGAACAGGACAGAAGCGCGCTCCGGGAACTCGCGGGTCAGACGGCTGTAGCGAGCCTCGTTCATCAAAAATTCCTGATAGCCGCCGGCGGGTGCTTTGGAGTCCAGCGTGAACTTCTTCTGCGCAGCCGGGTTGAAGCGGAACATATTCCAGTAACCGCATTCGACAGCCTTCTTCATTTCCTTCTGGCAGTTCTGCATACCGCCCTTGATGGAGTGCATCTCGCACGGTGCATAGCCGATGATGAGCGACGGGCCGTGGTAAGCTTCCGCTTCCTGGATGGCCTTGAGCGTCTGGGCGGGGTTCGCACCCATGGCGACCTGTGCGACATAGACGTAGCCGTAGCTCATGGCGATCTCCGCGAGGGACTTGGACTTCGTCTCCTTGCCGGCAGCGGCGAACTGCGCAACCTGGCCGATGTTGGAAGCCTTGGAAGCCTGTCCACCGGTGTTGGAGTAGACCTCGGTGTCGAAGACGAAGATGTTGACATCCTCGCCGGAGGCCAGAACATGGTCAACACCGCCGAAGCCGATGTCGTATGCCCAGCCGTCGCCGCCGAAGATCCAGACGGACTTCTTGCTGAGGTAATCCTTCTTCGCGAGGATCTCGCGCGCCAGCGTGCAGGCCGGGCAGCCGCAGTACTTCTCGCCCGCAGCCTTCTTGGCCTTCATTTCCTCGGCCTTGTCGGCGTAGCCGTTGCTCTCGAAGTAAGCGATGGCTTCGTCGATGGTGGCGATGCCGTCTTCCAGCGCGGCAACGTAAGCCTTGGTGGCTTCGGCGTTGGCCTCAAGCTCGTTGACGGTGTCGAGATACTTCTGTGCGGCAGCGCGCAGCTCGTCGGTGCAGTAACCGGCCAGCAGCTCGTTGGTCTTTTCGATCAGGCTGTCGCGGATGGCCTTCTGGCCGAGATACATACCGAAGCCGTGTTCGGCGTTGTCTTCGAACAGGGAGTTGCACCATGCCGGGCCGTGGCCTTCGGCGTTCGTGCAGTACGGGTTGGTCGCACCGGGGTTGCCCCAGATGGACGAACAGCCGGTCGCGTTGGAGATATACATCTTATCGCCAAACAGCTGCGTGACCAGAC
>CAYSTN010000031.1:0-21913 GCA_964434135.1 uncultured Oscillospiraceae bacterium | reverse complement strand
GGCTGTGTCCAACACCACAACGGGTATGACTCCTGTCGCATATAGGTGGTTCATAGGATTCATGGTCATTGTTCCTTTGTTACTTGATTTTGTAGAGTCTGTGCATGGCTATGCAGAAGCTCGGCAACGGCTTCATCCGCACGGGGTAAAATGCACAGATAGTATGTGCAGCTATCTGCGCGTTCGAGCCGGTAGACCGTCTGCCCGGGCGTATTCGTCTGCAAAAACCCTTCTTGCAGAAGCGTTTGTAAAAACGCCTCGTCGCAGATCACACCGTCGGCCTCGTCAGCGGCAATGCAGATGGCCAGCTGGGTGGCCTCACGCAGCTGTTCGCTCGGTACGAGTGCCTGCACGTCGATCGTCAGCGCACTGGTTTGTGTTGCAGCCTGACAAAAAGTACACGCTTCGTCCCAAAGCGCGCTTTGCGCCAGACACACGCCATCAACCTGTTTAGGGGTAGATAGCAAAAGCACCAGCAACACCACGCCGCCCAGCGCAGCAAGCAGCCACAACCGCCAACGTGTCCAAATGTGGTGCAGTTTGGTGGAAGAATGCGAAAGCGGTGCGCTGCGGTCCGTTGCGCTCATGTTGGCCTCCTGATCTGCTTGCGATAAGCCTTCGGTGTCTGGCCGGTCACTTCTTTAAAAACTCGGCTGAAATACTGCGTGTTGTAGCCGAAACCGGTTTGCAGAGAAATGTCTTTGATGAGCAGATCACTTCGGCTGAGCAGCTCTTTGGCGCGCGCAATGCGCCGTAGTTTTACATAGTCCGAGAACTTCTGCTGTTTTTCTTCCGCGAAGAGCTTCCCCAAATACGCCGCGTTGACATAGAGAATCTCTCTTGCGATCTGCGACAGCGACAGCTCCGCGTCAGCCAGATGCTCCTCGACATATTCCTCGACGCGGCAGATCGTCTGCCGTGAGCGATGGCCATGCTGTCGGGAAACCTGTTCCAGCTTATCCATAGCCGCCTTGCGTAAAATACACATCATGGTATCGAGCGCGCGGCATTCCAAAATTGCGCTCATGGCGCCGGGATCCTGGTCGCGTTGCTCACCGGTTTCGATTTTAGAAATGGCCAACAACAGTTCAAACGCGCAGCTGCGCACCTGCGCAATGTTGTTTGAACGGTTGTTAAACGTCTGATACAATTCCTCGAGCGCAAGCGACGTGGCTGGAATATCTGTGTCCCGGATGGCATGAAGCAGGTTTTTCGTCTGTTGTTCTTCGATCAGCGGTGTCTGGCACTGCTCCAAACGGTCAAAGGTCGAGATGATGCTGCCCTCACCTTTATAAAACGCCGCGTCCATGCAGTCGACGATGTTCCGGTAGGAAGCCTGTACTTTGGAAAAGTCCGTTTTTTCGCCTACGACGATGGTAAGTGCCTGCCCCAATTGCGCGGCTTGATGTTGTAGCAGCAACAGTTCCTCATGCAATATTGGATACGCATAATACGCAATGCACAACAGAAGACAGCTTCCAACGCTGGTGCAACAGAACAGCCGATGTCTGCGACCGAGGATCTTTGTGATATAGGTCGTGATCGTCTGACGCTGTGCGGGCGCGTCATCGGACGGCTGGATAAGCAATAGCCGCAGCGCGCTTTGCCGCATACACGAAAGCTCGTCCGTCCATTGTGGTACATCTACCAGTTCCGAGAGAATGTAACTGCCGATCAGGTTTTCCCGTACCCGGCTTTGGATGTTCTGATAGTGCTGCTCCTGCTGCACCTGCGTGTGCTGTGCGTCCAGCTCACCGACCAATTTCTGCACGACTTCATGGATCTCATCCACGCTGCAAGGCTTTAAAATGTACTCCTTTGCATTATACTTGAGCGCCATTCTTGCGAACTCAAATTCATCATAGCCGCTCAAAACGACGAAACAGGTCTTTGGATACTGCTGCGAGGCGATCTTCAAAAACTCCAGCCCGCTCATACCCGGCATTTTGACATCCGTGAAGACGAGATCGATCGGAACTTCGCGCATTCGATCCAGTGCGTCCATCGCGTCGGCTGCGGTTTCGACCCGGTCAATGCGGAAACGTGCCCAATCACAACTTTTTGCGATACCGTCACGGATATTCTGTTCGTCATCGACAATGAGGACATTGTACATAAGGCAGCGTCTCCTTTCGTCAGGGCTTTTGGTAGGGGAGCTTGATGAGTACCATCGTGCCGTGTGGTTTGCAGTTGGTGATGTGCAGACTGGCTGCATCACCATAAAGCATTTGCAGCCGCAGCAGAATGTTTTTTAGTCCAACGCCAGACCCGCGCGGCGCAAAGTCTGCGGATTGTATCTGTTCAAGCAGATTATCGGCCACACCTATGCCGGTGTCGGTTACGCACAATTCAAAATGGTCGGGCTGCTGTTTGCCGCTGATGACGATCCAACACGGTTCACGGATGGTCTCCAGTCCGTAATGGATGGAGTTCTCCACCAGCGGCTGCAACAAAAGTCGCGGTACGAGCAGTTCCTGCATGGAAGCCGGAATGTCGAGCTGGATGTTCAGTGCGTCACGAAAACGGATGCGCTGGATATTCAGATAGTGGTTAAGATTTTTCAGCTCCTCACGCAGAAAGATCAGATGACCGTAGTCGGTTTCCCGGGTGATGCTCTCACGCATGAGCTTACCCAGAGAGAAGATCATCAGCGCGACCTCGTTCTGTCCGGATTCCTGTGCCAGCCAATAGATCGAGTCGAGCGTGTTATAGATGAAGTGCGGGTTCAGCTGTGCTTGCAGCGCACGGTACTGCGTGTCTTTGATGGTCAGCTGTTTGACGTAGTTTTCCTGAATCAACTGCTCAAGCGCCATACGCAGATCCTGATAGGCGTTGGCCAGCACTCCGATCTCATCTCTGCGCTCAAGCAGGGCAGGCGAGAGCGGCGTGTTTTTGGAGATGGCCTGTGTCACCGGCAAACTCATCTGCTCGACCAGCTGATACATGGGTCGGACGATACTTTTGGCAATGGCAAAGGAAAGTAGCGTCAGCGAGACCGTGACCAGCAGGAAGATCATCAGCGAAACCGTTCGGATACGCGTCAACTCCAGAAACAGCGAATCATACGAGACAACATAGCAGTAATCCACATCTGCGTACTTCGACCTTGTCCCGGTGAGAAAGCGCGTCTGCGCTTCGATCTCCATCACGTCATAGCGGTTTTCCGGCAACAGCATTTCGATCTGCCGCCAGTTCTGAATGCCGCCGCTGTGATACAGACACGCGCCGCCGGAAAACAGGAACAAATCATCGGTACGCGTGTCGATTCCTGCAACACTGTTGACAAACTGCGCCGGTTGCACACGAACCATAATCATGCCAAGATCCCGCAGACTCAGATCGGCAGTTTCCAGGATGTTTGTGACGATGATAAGTGTCTCGTCCTCAATCAGCCAGGCCGGACGCCCTAACCCTTCGATGGCAAGCGCATAAAATGCGGCGTATTGCTCGGCTGAGTAATAGCTCGAATCAAACCCGACGGACATAGCGCGCCCGGCAGGGCTGACATAGTGGACAGAGAGTACATAGCCGTATTTTGTCAACTCATCGCCCAACATCGACAAAACGCGCTGCTGACTGATGTAAGACTCATACGGTGACTCGGCACTTTCCATCTCGCGAATAGCATCCTGCACCGAGCCGGTTGTTGCGACCTTTGCAACTGCGGAGCGGAAACGAAGCAGCTCTGCGTCGATACGCTCGGAAGCGAGCGACAGGCTGCTGGCCGTCTCGGTATAGATCTGCTGCTCATAGGCTGCCCAGATATACTTGTACAAAAACAGGTGCGTGATGCCGCTGCATAGCAGAACGACCAGCGTGACAATCAGGATCTTCCACTTGAGCTTCAGGTTTTTCAGTTGCTTTGCGCAGAAACTCAGCCACTGTTTCATCCCGGTTCCTCCGAAACATCAGGAAGGTGCTTCTGAAAAACTGGGTAGAGGATGAATGCGTTCGCTCGGGCACAGACGGCAGGCGCAAACACCACGCACAGATACAGCGGCAGGTGCGTTGTCTGATAACACGCCAGTGCCGCCGCCAGCGGCCCAAAGCTCGTCAGCAGGAGCAGTACCGTGCGCGGGAAATATCGCAGGCTCATTAAGACCGCGTTGCGCACCAGCGCACGCACCGGGTCATCAAAAAAGGCCAGCAAAGCGAATACATAGCTTGCTGCCATCAAAACGAGCATGGCCAGCGCGCACAGCAAAAACAGCACCGGCCGGCCTCCCGGCACAGCCCCGACCGCGAGCAGATATCCATCTGTCCCCAGAACCAAAACCGCGACAAGCAGCAGCACACTCAGCACAAGGCCGGGTTTAAAATTGCACCGAAAAGCACGAAAAAAGTCTCGAAAAAAGGAAACGTCCTGCTGCTGTTGCCAGCGCAGTGTGATCGTATAGAGCGCGGAAGTCGCTGCGCCGATCGTGACGAGCGGGACACAGCAGACCAGCCACAGCAGCGACAAGACTGCGTAGTCGGTGATGCGGTCGAGTACAGCGAACGCTTTTCCATCCGGTCGGAACAGATTTCCCATTGCATGAGACTCCTTTTCGTGATTTATCGGGGCATTGTAAACAGGTCTTTCGCGTTTTGCAGCGAAACGACACGGCCCGTGTCAGCCGCACGCTGCGCACAGATGGCAACATAGGCGTTTCGGAACGACTCGTCGACATCCAGAAGCCCTTCGCCGCTGCCTTCGAGCGTATGGACAAAATCCTCGAAGATAAACGGCGGCTGCTGCTGCGCAACGATGCCGTTGAAGTCACGGTTGATAAGGCGTACTTCGTGTTCGCCGCTGCCGCGGATGACTTCCAAAATACCTTCCGTTCCGACGATGCGCAGCCGGTCATCGTCGTGTGAGTGCGTATTCTCCGGACGGTAATAGTCCGTCTGCACCGTGGCAAGGATGTTATCTTCCAGCTCAAAGACACAGGCGGTGATGGCCTCCATATCGCCGTAGCCGCCATTGTCGGCGCGGTTTTGTACAGCATAGACCGAGCGCATTTCCTTACCGGTTATCATGCGGATCATGTCGATGGAGTGGATCGTGACCCAGGGGATCGTCCCGCCGTAGTATTTCCGTTCACCATAGAAAGCCAGCCGTTTGCCGAGCCGGTAAGATTTCTGGCAGTTGATCATACGGACTTTGCCGATCTTTCCCTCGGTGACCAGCTTGCGCGCGGTGTAGTACCATGCGTCGTAGCGCACGGTGTCCATTGCCCAGAGTGTTTTGCCTGTGCGCTTGACTGTCTCATACAGGTCGAGCAGATCTTCTTCTCCAATGGCGATGGGCTTGTCGGCATAGACGTGGCAGCCGGCTTCAAGGGCTTTCTTTTCCGGCAGATAGCGCTCGGCAAAGCGGTTGTCCACAACCAGAATGTCGGGCTGCTCTTTTTGCAGCATGGTGTCAAGGTCGGAGTATTCTACCGGATCACAGTGGATGCGGCCGCTGCCGTTGCGTGCGTGGATTTCCCAGCCATCGGGATACTCGCCCTGGAGTTTGCCGCAAAACAGCCGGAACTGATCCATGCTTTCGCCGGGATAGCTGGGGCAATAGCCCGCGATGTCAAGCTGCGGCAGGCGGCTTTTTGCCACGACTGCCGTAAAAAAGTGGCCGGTATTGCCGTAAAAGCATACTTTCATAGTTGCGCCTTTCTTTGTTCGTCGTTCATTATACACAGGTTTTGGTTTTTTGTCATCAACAACCGTTTTCTGACAGATGCAGTGCAAAGCCGCAGACTTCTTCGCGCAGATAAGCCGCGAGCAGCTGCCCGGCTCCGTCATACTTAAAAGCGGTTCGGTCAAACGCGACGCCTCGCGCTTCGAGCATTTCGATTGCGCCGGGCAGGTCATTCGTCAGGATGCAGATATGCCCGTGTGTTCCACGACCCGGGGTCTTCATGATCTCGATCTGCTTACCGGAATAAACGGAACTGCTGCCGTCTTGCGCGGGCAGGGCAAACAGTGCGCACAGATACCGAGCCAGCTGTTGCGCCTGTTCCGGACAGGTCGTGTTGATGCCAAGATGTCCAAACTGAAATTGGATGTCCTGCTTGTTCATGGTATTCTTCCTCAATCGATGTTTTTGTTTTCCCGATAACCGCGCCAGACTGTCTCGAAGAAGTCTTCAGTTTCCGGGATCGGCCGCACCGGCCGCCAACGGCAGCGGCACGTGCCCGCGTCCCACTGTGTCAGCTGCACCTGCGTCAGGTCGCTGCGTGTACCGGGCAGCCCATGCGACATTCGGAAAACCGTCCGCGCCTGCTGCATATCCTGCAAATACAGCGCTGACCCACGGCTGACACCGCCATGGGCAAGATAATCCGAAAACGCATACAGATAGGTTGCCTGCGCCCAGAGGATATCGCGATACCGAAAGACCTGATCCAGCTCGCGCGGTGTGCGGATGTGTACATCTTTGGAAAAGGTCTCAAGACGCTCCTGCGTGCGCGTGAGCAGCTGTTGCAGACCCTGCCTGGTGCGCAGCGCTGCTGCTTCGGCGCTCATGTCGCTCTGTGTGGCCGCGATCAGCCGCGCGATGTTGCTTTGCGGTGAAATGAGCTGTTCTGCCAGCGCAAGATCCGGTGCGAGCATCGCCGGAAGGTCGAGAACACTGGGGTCAATGGTTTCGGCTGCGTGGGCGCTGATGTACTGTGCAGCGCGCAGCGCACCGACCTGACCTGCGTTGAGTGCGCTGCCGCCCGGGCGGCAGACACCGTGCGTTCCGGCAGCCTCGCCCACAACGAACAACCCGCGCAGATTGCTTTGCCACCAGCAGTCGACATCCACACCGCCGTTGTTGTGCTGTGCGCACAGTGCGATTTCCAGCGGCTGGGTGTGCAGATCAATGCCGCGCTCACGGTAAAAGGCTACAGCCGGTGCGTTCATGTGTTCCAGCCGGTCGATGGGTTTGCCAAACAACGCGCCCGCCTGTTGCAAATAGGAATATGCAGGCGCGCAAAGCACGGAAAAGTCCGCGTCGAGCGAAGCGGGGTTTTCCCGAAAGTCCAGATAGACCCGCCGCCCGGCCTGTACCGTCTCCAGATAGACGGCAAGGTCGATGCGCGACGAACCCCCGTGGAGCTTTTTCGTGTCGAACGGCCACTGATACCCTTTGAGAAAGACCGCGTCGGCGATTTGCTCCTGCGGCAGATAGTCACCCAAAAACTCCCGCGCATCCGTGCCGTCGGCTGCCGTTGAGATCAGGCGCGGCAGTACCTGCATATACGTGCCGGAGACATTCCATCGTGGCCGGACGCTTGCCAGCCCGTACTGCCACTCGGTCAGATTCTTTCCGGTGACTCCTGCGGCAAACAGGACACCCGACGCACCGGATTGCGAGGCAGGGTATGCCGAGCGGGCATAGATCCCGGCCGGGCCGCCGGTGGCGCAGACGGTGAAATCGGATAAGACAACGGAAAATGGCTCTGGTGTATGCTCTGTCGCGCAAAACACTGCACCGTAGCAGCGTCCTTCGTGTACCAGCAGCCGGATCAGTCTACGGCGGTCAAGCAGCGCGATGCCGCGCTGCTGTGCCTGTTGTTCAAGTGTCTGCGTCATAGCCATGGATGTCAGCGGGCCGATGGAAGTGGCGCGCGCCTTGGGGTCATGGTCGGTCTTGTAACCGACATACTCGCCGTAGCGGTTGGTCGGGAAGGGCAGCCCCAGCCCGGCCAGCCGCAAAAAGCAGCGCGCGGAACACGCCGCTTCGCACAGCGCGTGATCACCGTCCATGCAGCCGCCGTCAAAGAGCGTCTGCGCCATATCCCGTACGCTGTCCGGCTCGCCGCCGCACAACGTCAGCTTGTAATACGTCTGCTTGTCTGAGCCGGTATTGCGTGATGTACCGCTCAGCCGCCGCTCAGAGGCCATCAAAACGTTCCGGACACCCAGATCATACAAGTTACACGCTGCGGCGTAGCCTGCTGCGCCCGTACCGATGACAAGCGCGTGGCATCGATGCACGGCAATTTGCCGTCCGTCGATGCAAAGTGTCTTTTCCATAGGCATTACAGCCGCTGGATGTGCAGACCGCCGTCCACATCGATATGGATACCCGTGGAATACCGAAGCTTTCCGGAACACAGCACCGATACCGCGTTGCCTACGTCTTCCGGCGTACCCCAGCGGCTGATGGGGCAAAGCCCTTGCGCGAACAGCGCGTCATATTTCCCCTTGACCGCCTGCGTCATGTCCGTTGCAATGATGCCGGGACGGACTTCGTAAACGAAGATGTCTTCACTGGCCAGCCGGTCGGCAAAGAGCGTCGTGAGCATGGAAATACCGGCCTTGGATACGCAGTATTCTCCACGGCTGATCGAACTGATACGCGCAGAGACGGAAGAAGTGTTGACGATGATGCCCCGGCAGCCGTCAACAGGTTCTTGCATAAGCATCTGCTTTGCCACGCGCTGCGATAAAAACATTGTGCTTTTTGTATTGATCGTGAGCAGCCGGTCAAAGCTTTCTTCGTCCATTTCCAGCAGATCTTTCCGCGCCACAGGCGCGACACCGGCATTGTTGCACAGCACGTCGATGCGTCCAAAGTGCGCAATGGTGGTTTCCACGAGCCGCTTGCGGTCTTCTTCCACGGAAACGTCTGCCGTTACGAACAGATACTGCGCGCCGAGTGCTTCCAGTTCGCGCAGCTGCGGCGCGTCCGGCGCAAGCGGACTGCGCGCGGCAATGACAACGCGAAAGCCGTCGCGGGCGAGCTGTCGGACGATGCCAAAGCCGATGCCGCGGCTGCCGCCGGTCACAAGTGCGGTCTTCACGCTGCTCTGGCTCACTTCTTCGCCTCCCGGGCCGCAGCCTCTTCGCGGAACTGCCGATACAGCGGTGCGTAGCGCTCTGCGTCACGGATAACGCAGCCTGTCGTGCCGTGGTCACGCATGATCTGCGTGCAGCGGCTACAGGTGATACAGCACTTTTTGGCATCCATTGCACCCGTATGCAGCGTATCATAGACGCTGTTGGGATAGGCAAAGCTCTGCCGCCCCATGCCGACTAAGCTGCACGAATGGCTCTTCAGATTTGCCGCGCCGACATAGGGGATGTACTGCCGCAGCCAGGAATACCCGTTGCCGACGACCGGGATATCGGGCACCTGTTGCTGGATCAGGCGCGTGAACGCGAACAAACGCGCAATGCTCTCAAGCGGATGCTCTTCCGGGGTCGGGATCCCCATGCTGGAAACGTCAAACGGTCTTGTGACCTGCGGATAGATGTAATACGGGTTTCCTGCGGAATTGCTCAGCAGATTGACACCCGCCTGCTTCATCGCGCGCACAAAGGCCATTGGCTCAGTGGGATCAAACTCCCACAGGTCGTTTTGCGAACAGCCGAAGCCATACGGATACGGATGCGCGTCAAAGACGTTAAAACGCGAAGCAATGATGAAATCCTCGCCGCAGGCTTTGCGGATCTCGCGAATGATCGTCAGCGGCAGGCGCGTCCGGTTTTCAAAACTTCCACCGTACTTGCCGCCGCGCGTGTGGCTGGCCAGCAGCTCCGAGAGCAGATACCGGTGGCAGCACTTAACATCGACACCGTCAAAGCCCGTTTCCTGCGCGAGCTTGGCCGAATGGACGTAGCGCCCGACAAGCTGATCGAGGTATTCATCCGTACAGACCGCGTCATCCGGCCGAACGCCGGAGCGCGCATCGAGGATGGGGTCATGCTGCGGGATGATGGGCGCGGGTGTGTGGCCGTGCGGGCGGGAATAGCGGCCGGAGTGGGTCAGCTGCAAGACGTTGATGGGCGTGTGCGCTGCGCCGTTTTTTTCGGCTGCGGCCTGTTTGCTGTTGCACAGCAGGTCGGCGAACGCTTTCTGGTTGCCGTCGTGCAGCATCATCTGCCGTTCGTTGGCGCGGCCTTCCGTGACAACGGCGTTTGCCTCCCACCACAGAAGACCCGCGCCGCCTGCGGCAAAGCGCAGATAGCGCCGCTGCGTCAGTTCGCTTGGCGTTCCGTCGAGTTCGCTGTCACAGCCCTCCATCGGCAAAACGGCGAATGCGTTCGGCGCGAATTTGTTGCCCACGCGGACTTGCTCATGCAGCGGGCTTAAGTCTTCCGTCGTCTCAATGGGGACGTTTAATTCTTTGATTTTTTCTTGCAGTTGGCACAGTGTTTCATAGTGGAACTTTTCATGTTCAGCCATGGGGATCCTCCTTATCCGGTACAATACAGACTTTGATCGCCTGACTCTCGGGCGCAAGCAACGTGTCAAATGCGTCTTGCAGCTGTGAGAGCGGGAACGTGTGAGTGATGAGTGTGAGCGGGTGCAGCTCCTGCAACAACTGCAAAGCTGGTTCAAAATCCCAGCAATAGCCCTGCGAACCCTGCAACCGCAGCTCTTTGCTGACAAGCAAGGACGCGTCAAAGTTGATCTGCGGCTTTTCATAGATGCCGACGTTGGTCACAAGTCCGTTTGTCTTAACGCACGCGATGGCCTGATGCAGCGTTGTCTCACGGCCAACGCACTCGAAACTCTTGGAAAAGCCGCGTCCACCGGAGCGCTCGGCCACGACCTGCGCGATGTCTTCACGGCTGCTGTTGACGGTGCGCGCGCCGCTCAGCTGCGCGGCCATGCCGAGCCGGAACTCACTCAGATCGGCAATGACGATGTCTGCTGCGCCCAGACGGCGACAGATGGCGGCGATCAGCAGCCCGATTGCGCCCGCACCAATGATAGCGACGGTGTCACCAAGCTGGATGTTTGCCCGCCGTACTGCGTGCAGTGCAACGGCCATCGGCTCGGTCAGCGCGCCTTCTTCGAAACTGACGCAGTCCGGCAGGGGAAAGACGCGATCTTCGTTGCCGACGAACCAGTGCGCCATCGCGCCGTCTCCTTCACGGTAGGTAAAGCTGATGTGTTCGCAGTAGCCGTATTCGCCTCTGCGGCACGCCGGGCACTGCCCGCAGGCCACGACCGGCTCGACTGTGACACGCGCGCCGGGTCGCACACGCGTCACTTTGCTGCCGACAGCCTCGACAATGCCGCTGAACTCATGGCCGATGGTGACCGGCAGCGAGACGGCAGGATGGCGGCCACGGAAAATGTGCAGGTCGCTGCCGCAAATGCAGCTGGCCTGTATCCGGATCAAAACCTGATGCGCCGCAAGCGGCGGCACGGGTCGTTCGATAAAATCGATGGTCTGCGCGCTTGCAACGCGCCCCAGACGGTTTATCATTTCGCCGCCTCCCCGGTATAGATGCTCGCGCCGCAGTGCGCGGAGCTGACACAGTTTTTAAACAGCTGCAACCAACCGCGCGACGGCTTTTCAACCGGCGTGAATGCTTCGCGCCTGCGCGCAAGCTCCTGCTCAGAAACGTGAAGCCAGAGCTTGCGGTCGGTGATATCGATCTCGATCTCATCACCGTCTTCTACCAGCGCAATGTTGCCGCCTGCATAAGCTTCCGGACAGACATGGCCGACTGCAATGCCGCCCGTTGCACCGGAGAAACGGCCATCGGTGATAAGCGCCAGCTGCGTACCAAGGCCTTTCCCAAGCACCGCCGCCATAAAAGTCTCCAAATGCGGCATTCCCGGCGCGCCCTTCGGCCCTTCATAGCGGATGACCACAACGTCGCCCGCGTGGATCTCGTCGCGCAGCAGTGCGTTCCAGCTCTCATCCTGCGAGTTAAACACGCGCGCTTTGCCGCGGAAGCTGTGGACAGACGGGTCGACGGCGGAGAATTTCAAAACAGCGCTTTCCGTTCCCAGATTGCCGTGCAGAACGGCAAGACCGCCCTCAGGCGCAATGGCCTGTGCAACGGAGCGAATGACGTCATGCTGCGAGTCGTGCGCGCGCGCGACTTTTTCCTGCATCGTGCCGAACATCCCGACCGTACTTGTGTCCAGGCAGCCTGCCTTGGCCAGCTCACGCAAAACGGTGTCCAGTCCACCGGCTGCGGAGAAGTCCGCCATTGTATAGCTCGGGTGGTTCGGATAGATGGCGCTGATGAGCGGGGTCTGGCGGGAGAGCGCGTCGAACTGCTCCGGCGTGATGTTGATCCCGGCCTGCGCCGCAACGGCGGGAATGTGCAAAAGTGAGTTGGTCGAGCCGCCGGTCGCCATCACATAGCGAATGGCGTTCTCAAAGCTTGCGCGATTGATCCGATCGAGCGGGCGCACTTCGTTTTTGACCAGCTCTACGATCTTCTGCGCCGCGCGCATCGCCAGCTCGCGCCACTGTTCGCTCTGCGCACGGACGCTGGCGTTGCCGTCCGGTGACAGACCCAATACTTCGGCAAACGCGCACATGGTATTGGCTGTCCCCATAAACGGACACACGCCGACATTCGGACAGGCATTTTTTACGATCTGCTTGTAATCATCCCGACTGACACGGCCTTCGATGTAGGCTGCATAGGCCTGCTTGGTGTGCGTCAGCGTAAGCATTTTACCCTGATAGCTGCCGGGGCTCATATATCCGCCGGTGAAGATAACAGAGGGAATGTTGATGCGCATTACGCTCATCATCATTCCGGGGATGACCTTGTCACAGCTGCCGAGCAGCAGCATCCCGTCCAACCGGTTCAGTTCTGCCATCGTCTCAACTTCCGAAGAGACCAGATCACGCGCCGGCAGTGTGTACCGGTCACCGTCCGTGTTTGAGCAGATCCCGTCGCAGATGCCGGTGATAGGAAGCTCACGCGGCAGCGCGCCGCACCGGCTGATCTCGTCTTTGAGCAGCTGTACGACTTCCTTGAACGCATAGTGGCCGGGATTCATTTCGTTCCATGCGTTGATGATACCAATGACAGGACGCTTGGCTTCCGCTTCACTCACGCCCATTGCATAAAGCAGAGCGTTGCGGTGATCCAGCGCCTCTTCCGTCCATTTTACGAGCATACGATACTCCTTTGCTGCCTTGTGTTAAAAGTTGTTGTCCTTATAGATCTTCGAGACCCACTTGACTGCGCGATATGCATCTTCCAGCTGCGCGACCGGCTTGCCGGTGCCGTTCAGGTGGTCGAGCATACTGCCCAGGCAGCGGTCAAAGAACTGGATGTCCTCAAAGTCTTCTTCTTCAACCAGTTCGCCGCGCGCATCGCCGCCTTCGACCAACGCGTACTTCTGCATCTTCTGTGCTGCGGTGCAGGTGATATAGAAGTTCTTGCCGCTGAAGATAAAGTCTTCCTGCGGGTAGCCGCTCTTGGTGTAGCCCACTTCGATGACAGCGGTGTTGCCGCGCCGGGTTTTGAGCAGCAGCGCGCCGTAGTCGTCCAGACCCAGCCCCCAGACGTTGCAGTTGATAACGCCGTGTGCGTCGATGACTTCGTCGTCGGTCAGATACTGCACCAGATCGATATAGTGGATGGCCAGATTCAGTGTCGCGCCGCCACGCGCAACGCTCTTTTTGTTCGCCCACGGGAAGCCCATAGTCTCATAGCGCTGCGGCGTACCGGTGATGTAGTGCAGATCAATGTGAACGCCGCCGTTTTTCGCCTGTTCGCGCACAAAATCGCGGTATTTTTCGATCGGCTGGGCAAATCTGCGCTGCAACGAGATGCAGTGCTTCAGCCCGGTGCGCTTGAGTTCCTGCAAGACGGGCAGCAGCTGCTCGGCTTCTTCGCAGCAGGGCTTGTCTGCCATAAACGGGATGCCGCGCCGGATGCACTCAAGCATGATCTGCGGTGACTCGCGGTAAATACCGAAGATATAAACGAAATCCAGCTCCTTCTCGTTGTCCAGCAGCTCCAGGTAATTCGCATAGCGCTTGATCTGATTGTCCTCGCTGAGCTTGCGCGTGAACTCTCCCGTGCCGGAGAGCGCAACAACCTGCACCTCGGGATATTTTTTGATGGCGCCCATATGACCCAGTACGTGCCAATGTTCCGCTTCGAGCAGTGCAACTTTATACATGATAATTTCCTCCTGAATGATAACGATTTTTACAGATAAATGGTTTTTCCGCTGTCGAGCGAAGCGATCACCGCGTTCATCAGCTCCATGGAACGCTTGCCGTCCTCGGCTGAGGTACGGGGTGCTTCACCGTCCAGGATCATATGGCAGAAATGCTCAACTTCTTTCAGATGATTGTTCTGCACGGAGATCTGCACAGTGTGGATATCGCGCAGCCGCTCACGATAATCAAAGCCCTCACCCAACGCACCTTCTTCGTACGTGTGGAAGCCGGACTGCGCATAGAACGACGAACACTTGAACCGCAGCGTACCGTTTTCGCAGAAATACGTGTCCGTATACTCCGAAAGTGGGTGCGAGCAGTCCGAAATGTAATACGTGCCTACCACGCCGCTGCTGCAATGCAGCGCCACGGCGGCGGTGTCCTCAACCTCAAAACCACGGATGAGATTACCCTTCATTGCGTGGACGCAGTCTACGTCACCGCACAGATACCGGATGCGGTCAACGTCGTGAATGCCGTTGTTTGCGACTGTGCCGCCGCCGGCAGCGCGCAGTTTCTTATAATCCTGCGCAAAGTACCACGCAGGCTTCGGCAGTGTGCCATAGATGTGAAAGCCGATCAGCCGGCCAAACCGACCGGATGCAATGGCTTCTTTTGCCCGGCAGACTGACGGGTCGAAGCGGTGATGCTGCCCGACCAGAATCTTGCGGCCGAGCGACGCGGCCAGCGCGATCAGTTCGTCGGCTTCTTCGCTGCATAGCGTGATGGGCTTTTCGATCATCACCTCTGCACCTGCGCGCATACAGTCCATAGCGATGGACTTGTGGAACTTCGGCGGCACGGCGATGATGACGCCGTCCGGCTTGATCTCACGCAGCATCTGCTGATAGTCCGTGTAAAACGGCACGTGCAGTGCCTCGCCCAGCGCTGCGAAGTTCGGCGCCAGGTCGGAAATTGCCGCCAGAACGCCGGGCATAGCGCCGGAAGCGATGTTGTGCGCGTGGTTTTTTCCGAAGTTCAGGCCGATCACGGCCAGCCTTGCCTGTTTTGTTTCCATGTTATTTCCCTCTTTTTTCATATGGCATAATAAGTACGGCGGTCTATGCCTTTAGACCGGAGGTGCTGATGCCCTCGACGATGTATTTCTGGAAAAATAAGAACACGACGAACGCGGGGATCAGTGACAAAAAGGACATCGCGAACATTGCGCCCCAGTCCGTTACGGAGTTCGGGTCGGAGAACAGTTTCAGCGCGATGGAGACCGTGTAGAATTTCGGCTTTTTCAGATACAGCAGCGGGCCTACGAAATCTTCCCACCGCCAGTAGAACGAGAAGATGGCGCTCGTGACCATGGCCGATTTTGTAAGCGGCATCATGATGCGCGAGAAGATCATAAACTCGTTGCAGCCGTCAATGCGAGCGGCCTCGTCCAGCTCGCGCGGAATGCCGCGCAAAAACTGGATATCGAGATAGATAAAGAACGCATAGCCGCCGAAATAGGGGATAATGAGCGGCCAATAGGTGTTGATCCACTTGAGTTTGCTGAAAAGCATATACTGCGGGATCATCAAAACCTGCACCGGTAGCATCAACGTCATAATCATGCACGCGAACCACAGTTTGCGTCCGGGGAAGTTGATGCGTGAAAAGCCGTAGGCTACGAACACAGACCCGAACACGGACAAAACCGTCGCGCCAATGGTGACGATGAACGAGTTTTTAAAGAACGTCGCAAAGCTCGTCCCACCAAATCCTTTCCAGCCGTTGACGAAGTTGTCCAGTGTCCACGTCTTCGGAATGAGATTTGCTGCGTCGGAAAAGATATCCGGGGTGCTTTTAAATGCGCTGGAGGCCAGCCACACGATCGGATACAGCATGAAGATCAGCAGCAAAATGCAGCCAAGATGAAAAGCTACTTCGTTGCGTTGTTTTTTCCTGCTCATGATTCATCTCCCTCAAAGAACACCCAGTATTTCGACGAACCGTAGATTACAACAGTCACCAATCCCAACAGCAGCAGCAAGACCCACGCCAGCGCACTGCCGCGCCCGGCCTCATAAGACTCGAACGTTGTGCGATAGATATGAAGTACCATAAAGTATGTGCTTTGCAGCGGGCCGCCGTCCGTGATAACGTAACCCTGCGTAAAGATCATCAGGCCTGCGATCATCTGCATGATGAGGTTGAACTGGATCTGCGGCGAAATGAGCGGCAGCGTGATGCGAAACAGTTTCGTAAAGCCGCGCGCACCGTCGATTTCTGCAGCCTCATAATAACTTGACGGGACGGCCTTTAATCCGGCCAGGAATGTCAGCATCGGCGAACCGAACTGCAACACCGCCAGTAAGATCAAACACCAGATCGCGCTGGCTGGGTCACCCAGCAGAGAATACTGCCGGTAAATGCCGACAGACTCCAGAATCTCCTGCACTGCACCGTTCGCGCCGAACAGGGTGCGCCATACAATGGCGATGGCAACGCTGCCGCCAACGAGCGACGGCAGATAAAACAGCGCCCGATACAGACCCTGTCCATGGTGCTTTTTCGCCAGCAGCAGTGCGACCAGAAACGCGAAAATAAGCCGCAGCGGGATCGATACGAATGCGTATAGCACCGTGACTTTCAGCGAGTTCCAGAATTTCGGGTCTTTTGTAAAAATATAAATGTAGTTTTTCAGCCCGACAAAGCTCGGGTCTGACAGAATATCAAAATCCGTCAGCGAATAGTAAAAGGAAAGTGCAACGGGGTAGACCGTGAACAGCAAAAAGCAGATCAGCCACGGCGCAATAAACCCGTACCCCTTCGCTGTATCTCGCAGCGTTCTTTTCAAATCGGCAAGCCTCCTGTCCGGTTAATGTCGTTTTATGCTCTGTGGCATACGATGTGGATGCACCAAAGTGCATCCACATCGCAGCAAACGTGATGAAGCTGACTTAGGCTTTGCTTTCGAGGATTTCGGTAGCCTGAGCGCGGAGCTGTGCCGCTGCGTCAGCCGGGGTGAGCTGTTTGTAGAGAACCTGCTCTTCCAGTTCCTGCAATAGTTCGACAACTTCGCCTGCACCTTCGGGATCGGGCTTGTCGATCGGCGCAGCGTGTTCGGTCATGTAAGCGACCAGATCAAACACGCTCTGCGCGGTGACATCGAGATCAGCCGAGATGGCGTCGCGGATGGTCGAGGAGATGGGAACGCCGCGTTCGGCCATCATGATCTTGTTGGCCTCAACGTTGTTGGTGATGAAGTCAATGAGCAGTGCAGCCTCGTCCGGATGCTCGGTGCGGGCGCTGATGGAGGCGAACATGGACGGTTTGATGTAGGTGCCCTTGTCGCTGTCACCGAAGAAAGAGGTGACCTTGATGGTGTCTTCCATCGGGTTGGCGACGGACGCAGCAGCGTTCGACCAGTAGGTGACCATTGCGGCCTGCTTACGCACGATCAGGCTGTCTTCCGTGCCGGAAGCCTGGTTGGCGATGTCGGGCGTGGGCAGATAACCGGCCTCGACCTGATCCAGACGTTTCTGGAAGATGGCTTCCATGAGCGCATCGTCTTCATAGCCCAGACCAACGCCGTTCTGGTTGTACAAAGACACACCGGCCTCACGCAGCTGGAACAGAACGATGTCTTCAAAGTTCGTCAGATCACAGACATACAGCCCCTTCTGCTTGAACTGCTCTGCGGTTGCCAGATAGTCATCATAGCTCCAGCCGTATTCCGGCGTGGCAATGCCGTTTTCTTCAAACAGCGTTGCGTTGTAGACCAGATTGAAGCAGTTCATGCCAAGCGGCAGACCGTAGACCTGACCGTTGACCGTGCCGCCGGAGAGAACGGACTCGTTGATGCCGCTCATGTCGATCGTGCTGCCCAGATAGCTGTCAAGCGGATACAGAAGACCCTTGTTGACGTAAGTCTCCAGATAGCGGTAGTCGTGCTGGATCACGTCGGGCATCTCGCCGGATGCAACTTCAACGGAGAGTGTGTCCCAGTAATCGGCCCAGCCGACATACTCGCACTCGACCGTGATCCACGGATACGTCTGCTGGAACAGCTCGACGACCGCGAGCGTCTGGTCGTTACGGGTCTGCGAGCCCCACCAGGCAAACCGGAGCGTGACCGGCTCATGAGTCTCGTCGGTTGCTGCATCAGCTGCGGGTTCGGCAGTGGCCTGTTCGGTCGAAGCCGGTTCGTTCGCAGAGGATGCAGGTTCGTCTGCGGTGGCGCTCTGTTCGGTCTTCGCAGCGCACGCGGCCATCGCGAACACCAGAACCAGAGCAAGAAGAAGCGCGATCAGTTTTTTCATGATTCAGTTCCTTTCAGGTTGAGTTTTTCAGATACACAGGACGATCCTGCGCACCCGGAATGTGGTTTGAGTATAGCATGGAAAGAAAACAGGCGAAATGCAATTATTGCAGGAGAATGTGTATAATTTAGTGAAAATCCCGTCAGCTTGGATGGTTTTGATATGAAAAGTGGACATTTTTTGCGCGAAATGCACAAATAGCGGATTGTGTAGAGCATAAAAAAGGGGACTGCCCGACTTCTGGCAGTCCCCCTTATGATACGTCCTCACTCCCCCTGGAAGCTCCTGCAATATCCCGCCAGTGTGCAGCGCTCGCACGCCGGGCGGCGCGCGACGCACACGGCTCGGCCGTGCAGCACGATGCGGTGGCAGAAATCCGAGCTTTCTTCCGGCGGCAGGATCGCGCGCAGCTGCTGTTCGACCTTTTCCGGCTCTTTGCCGCTGGCCAGTCCCAGCAGATTGCAGATACGGATGCAGTGCGTGTCGCAGACCACCGCACCCGGCTGCGCGTACAGATCGCCCAGCAGCAGATTTGCCGTCTTGCGTCCCACGCCCGGCAGGCGCAAAAGCGCCTGCATCGTGTCGGGGACTTTCCCGCCGTACTCATGCAGCAGCATCTGACACGCGTGGACGATGTCTGCGGCTTTGTGCTTATAGAACCCGCACGCGTGGACATAGCGTTCAACTTCCTCAATATCCGCCTGCGCGAAAGATTCCAGCGTCGGATAGCGCGCAAAAAGCGCCGGTGTAACGAGATTGACCCGCGCGTCGGTACACTGCGCGGACAGGCGCACCGCGATGAGCAGCTCGTAATCTTTTTCATAGTGCAGCGCGCACACGGCATCGGGATAGGCGGCTTTCAGCGCGTCGATCACGCCGCGCACACGTTCGGCTGTTTGCATACAGACTTTCTCCTTTTTCGACCCGGTTTTCTGCTATCATACCACAAAACCGCCGCAAAAGGGAAGAGGGTGCTTGTAATCGGCGGCGGATATCGGTATAATAGCAGCAAACAGCAAAGGAGGTGCTTTGCCATGTATCAGCCTCTTGCGGACACGCTTCGCCCGCAGGAACTGGCCGATGTGTGCGGCCAGCAGCATATTCTCGGGTCGGACGGTCTTCTGCGCCGCATCATCGAAACGGGCGCAGTGCCGAACATGATCTTCTACGGCCCGTCCGGGACGGGCAAGACGACCGTTGCCAACCTCATCGCGAAAAAGACGCAGCGCAAGCTCTGCAAGCTCAATGCCACGACGGCGTCCTCGGCGGATATCAAGGACATCTATTCGCAGCTCGATACATTCCTTGCGCCCAACGGGGTGCTGCTGTACCTCGACGAGATCCAGTATTTCAACAAAAAGCAGCAGCAGACGCTGCTGGAATACATCGAAAACGGCAAGATCACCCTCATTGCCTCGACCACCGAAAACCCCTATTTCTACGTCTATAACGCCATCTTGTCCCGTGCGACCATCTTCGAGTTCAAATCCGTCGAAGCAGCCGAGATCGAACGCGCGCTTGCGCGCGCGCTCAACTATCTGGAGCAGCGCGACAGCGTCACCATCCTGCCCGAGCCGCAGGTGGTGCGGCAGCTGGCTCATTCATGCGGCGGCGACGTGCGCAAGGGCATCAATGCCGTCGAGCTGCTGTACACCGCTTCTCGCCCGGAAAACGGTGTGGTACGCCTGACGATGGCCGACGCGAAACAGGTTTCGCAGCGCTCGGCCATGCGCTACGACCGCGCGGGAGATGACCACTACGACGATCTTTCCGCACTCATGAAATCCATTCGCGGCTCAGACCCCGATGCCGCCATCCATTACCTCGCCCGGTTTTTAGAAGCCGGTGACCTGCCCTCGGCCTGCCGCCGCATTTTGTGTTCGGCGGCTGAGGATATCGGCCTGGCTTACCCACAGGCCATCCCCATCGTCAAAGCCTGCGTCGACAGCGCCTTGCAGCTCGGCCTGCCCGAGGCGCGTCTGCCGCTGGCCGACGCGGTCATTCTGCTTGCCACCGCGCCCAAGTCCAACTCCGGCTATCTGGCCATCGCGGCGGCCATGGCCGACGTCAAAGCCGGTAAGACCGGGCCTGTTCCGCGTGAACTGCAAAACGTCCACGCCGACGGCACGGGCTTTGAGCGTGAGCAGGGGTATTTGTACCCGCATGATTTCCCGAACCACTGGGTCAAGCAGCAGTATCTGCCGGATGCCATTCGCGACCGGAAATACTACGAATACGGTGACAACAAGACCGAACAGGCCGCCCGGCGCTACTGGGAGCAGATCAAACAGTAACCGCCGCGTAAGAAAGGAGCAGCACAATGGATGTTCAGCTACAGGATATTCTCGTCATGAAAAAGGCGCACCCGTGCGGCGAAAAGCGGTGGCTGGTGCTGCGCAGCGGAATGGATTTTCGTCTGCGCTGTCTCGGCTGCGGGCACGAACTGCTCATTGCGCGCAGCAAAGCGGAAAAAAATATCCGCCAGATTCTGCGCGGCGGCGAACCGATCTGACACCGGTGAACCGAACCCGTACTTTCGACCCGCGGCGCGTTCATTTTTTGACGCGCCACGGGTCTTTTTGCGCTTGCAAAACGCGGCGGAAACGGGTATGATAAGAGGAATCAATGTGGTTGCGTAGCGCGCAGGAGGGCTTGGGCGATGCCGGCAGATATTTTGACGCAAATTCAAACCAATATCCACGCTTTTTCCAAGGGGCAGAAAAAAATCGGGACGTACATCCTGACCAATTATGACAAGGCCGCATTCATGACGGCCAGCCGTCTGGGCAAGACCGTTGCCGTGTCTGAGTCCACGGTCGTGCGCTTTGCGGTCGAGCTGGGCTACGCGGGCTACCCCGAGATGCAAAAGTCCTTACAGGAGCTTGTGCGCAACAAGCTCACCAGCGTCCAGCGCATCGAGGTCACCAACGACCAGCTGGAAAATCAGGATGTCGTGACCAACGTCTTGCAGCGCGACGCGAGCGCCATCCGCTTAACGAGCGAAGCGCTCGACCGGGGTCAGATGGCCGGAGCGGTCGAGGCGCTGCTGCGCGCACACCATATTTATATTGTAGGCGTACGCTCGTCGACTGCGCTGGCGCAGTACCTCAATTTTTACTTCCGCAATATGTTTGACAACGTCCGGCTCATTTCCTCCACCGCGACCAGCGAGATGTTTGAGCAGCTCCTGCGCGTGGAGTCCGGGGACGTGGTGCTTGGCATCAGTCTGCCGCGCTATTCCAGCCGCACGGTCAAGCTGCTGCACTACGCGCATGACTGCGGCGCAACGGTTGTCACCATCACCGACAAACCCGAAGCGCCTGCGGGCAAGGTCGCGGACTTTGTCCTGTGCGCCAAGAGCAACATGGTTTCGGTCGTGGACTCGCTCGTCGCGCCGATGAGCGTCATCAATGCGCTCGTCGTGTCCATCGGCCTGCGGCAGCAAAGCCGCATCGCCAAAACATTTGAAGACTTGGAGCGGCTTTGGGATGAGTATGACGCATTTGAACGGGTCGAATAAGATCGTCGTCATCGGCGGCGGCGCGGCGGGCATGATGGCCGCCGGGTTTGCCGCACAGGCGGGTGCGCAGGTGACGCTGCTGGAGAAAAACGGGCGGCTGGGCAAAAAGCTGCTCATTACCGGCAAGGGCCGCTGCAACGTGACCAACGACTGCCCGTGGCAGGAAATCTTGCAGAACGTCCCCACCAACCCGCGCTTTTTATACAGCGTGCTTGCCGGCTTCCCGC
>CAYSTN010000030.1:0-23374 GCA_964434135.1 uncultured Oscillospiraceae bacterium | reverse complement strand
TTCTGGACTACTACGGCATCGACTGCAAGGGCAAGAACGCCGTTGTCATCGGCCGTTCGCTCGTCGTCGGCAAACCGGCAGCCATGATGCTCATGGCCAAGAACGCCACCGTCACCGTCTGCCACACCAAGACGGTCGATGTTGCGTCCATCGCCCGCAAGGCCGATATTCTTGTCTCCGCCGCAGGCGTTCTCAACAGCCTGACCAAAGACTATGTCTCGGAGAACCAGATCGTCATCGATGTCTCCATCAACTGGGATCCCGAGAAGCCCAACGCCAAGGGCGGCAAGGGCGCGATCGCGGGTGACGCGGTCTTCGCCGAGGTCGAGCCGATTGTCGGCGCGATCACACCCGTTCCCGGCGGTGTCGGCTCTGTCACGACCTCCGTCCTCATCGGCCACGTTGTCGAGGCCGCTGCGCGGACGCTGTAAGTAGACTTGTTCCTGCCGCCGGAAGTCTCCGGCGGCAGATTTTTTAAAGGGAGAAAGGCTTTCATGAAAGAAAAACTGAAAAACCCCTCGTGCGCGCTGCGGTTTTTGTTTGCCGGGTTCACGCTGCTGTGTCTGCTCGCTGCCATCCTTACCGCCATTGCTTACCGGGAAGATACGCTTTCCGGCCTTGTGCGCATCTGCACGCAGTCCGGCCAGACCGTCAAAAGCTATTTTGACAGCAGCTACGGCGGCATATCCGGTACATTTTTGAATGCCGCGCTCGTCTGCGCGGTCTGCCTGGGGCTGTATTGTCTGCCCGGCAGCAAGCCGGACGGCGTGAGCGTACTCGCGTTTTTCCTGACGGCGGGCTTCTGCTTCTGGGGCACGACGATCCTCAACATCTGGTTCTCGTTCGCGGGCGTACTGTTGTACTGTCTGCTCAAAAAAAAGCAGCCCGGCGCAATGGCCAACGCCTTCCTGTTCTCCACCGGCCTTGCACCGCTCATCACCGAACTGCTCTTCCGCTATCCGGGCGAAGCGTGGCACGGCTTTACGGGGCTGGGTTTCGTGCTGGCGCTGGTCGTGGGCGTGTTCATCGGCTTCCTGCTGCCCGCCGTTTTGCCGCACTCGCCCGCCATGCACAAAGGCTACGACCTGTATAACGCCGCCGTGCCCATCGGCCTGCTGGCGTTCTTCCTGCGTTCGCTTCTGTACAAGGTCTTCACGCCCGCGCCGCCCACGGCCGAAAGCGTCGGCCTTGCGGACAGCTTCCTGCCTGTCAGCCTCGGCTTCTGCCTCGTTGTCTTCGGCCTTGCCCTCGTCTGCGGCCTGCTGCTCGGCGGCGGGAAGCAGTATGGTGCGCTGCTGCGCCAGACGGGTTATAACGCGGACTTCAGCGCAAGCCTCGGCTCGGGCGCAGCGCTTTTAAACTTTGGCATCTACGGCCTGTTCATCGTGGTCTACTACCTGCTCGTCGGTGCCAAGTGGAACGCCGCGACGCTCGGGTGCGTATTCTGCATGGTCTGCTGCTGCTGCAAAGGCAGCCACCCGGCCAACGTCTGGCCGATCATGGTCGGCTACGCGGCGGCGAGCTTTGTCGCGCGGCTCGTGTGCGC
Organism: uncultured Oscillospiraceae bacterium; assembly: GCA_964434135.1. Taxonomy (GTDB): domain Bacteria; phylum Bacillota; class Clostridia; order Oscillospirales; family Oscillospiraceae; genus CAG-170. The sequence goes on along the minus strand of CAYSTN010000030.1, from coordinate 21,828 downwards.
GCTGACCGGTGCGGAGTTCTCCATGGCGCTCAACGCGCAGGCGATCGTCATCGGCCTGTGCTTCGCCAACGGCCTGTCTCCTGTTGCGGGCGTGTACGGCTGGTTCGCGGGTGTTGTCTTCGGTATGCTGCACTATACGCTCGTGACGTGTGTGCCGCTGCTGCACGGCGGCTTCTGCCTGTATAACGGCGGCTTCACCGCAGCGTTCTGCTGCTTCCTCTTCGTTCCCGTTCTGGAGCATTTCTTCCGGCCAAAAAACGCACAAAAGCAGGTTCAAAAATAACGGTTTTCAAAAAAACGCCCCTGTTTTTGTAACTGTAATCAAAATCGGCAAAACAGGCGGCATTCACCCTTGGGTGAATGCCGCCTGTTTTTTTACCGTTTTTTTCTTTGCTGTTTGACGCGGCAGCCTGTCCTGCCCGCCGTTACCAGCCCGTTCCGACGAGCCTGACGTGATAGCCGTCTTCGGCTCTCGTCACATAGCCGCAGCGGCTGTATGTGTATGCGCCGTCCGGCACGTCCGGGTCACTGCCGGTGTAGGGCACGGTGTTGCCGGCCATGGAGTAGCCCAGCGCGCGCTCGTTTTCCGGCACAAAGATGACATCCAGCCAGAACGCCACCGTGTTTTCGTCAATTTCGCCGCGCGCGCGCATCGCGTTCGTTGCGTCAATGGCGTTTTCATACGTAAAAGCCATATACGAATACCGGAACATACTGCCCGGGCTGACCAGCTCGGTGTTGCAGCGGTAAAGCAGGTCGACGTATTCGTTGACCGCTTTGCTCCAGCCCTGCTCCCGGTCTTCGATGACGATGTCGTCCTGATTCTCATACCCGCCGCCCAGCGCGTTCAGCTCCGCCTCGTCGTACCACGTGCGCATAACATCGCCGATGTTCTCGCCCTCGTACTGCGGCAGGTAGGTGAAGTCTGCCGCCTCGCTGCCGACATTCAGCCGGACGGCATTCGTTCCCTGCCAGAACGTCAGCGACCACGCATCGTCATCTGCCCGGAGCATCACCTGCGCGCCGGAGCGCTCCGGCGCAGGTTCGGTTTCTGCCGGAGCGAACGCGCCGTCACACAGACTGCGGCTGCACTGCACCGCATTCGTCACGCCCCAGCCGGGATGGCTGCCAAAGTACATATCCCCCTCGACGAGCAGCGAAAGGCTCACATCCACACTCTGCCCGCGCACTTGTGCGAGAACGGCATGGAGCGTCGAATCCGACGCGGCTTGCGGCAAATCCTGCGCGGTTTCGGACGGATTTTGCGGCAATTTTTGCTCGGTTTCTGGCAGATTTTGCGGCAAATTTTGCGCAGTTTCGGGCTGATTTTGCGCAGTTTCGGACGTGTTTTGCGGCAAATTTTGCTCAATTTTGGGCGTGTTTTGCAGTGTTTTTTCGTGTTTTGGGGCGGTCAAAAAGCCCAAAGCAAGCGCAAAAACGGCCAATAATGCGAGCAAAACGAGCCAAAAACCGGGCTTTTTATCGTGCAAAATGGAGCGGATCCGCGTCTTTACACCCACTTCTCCGAAAGCCAGCGGGCACGCCGAAACGCCTTGCCGCGGCAAGCTGCACGAGAGCAGCGCGCGCGAATATTCCTGCTTTTCCCCCGCGCTCATATTCCGAATGACGCGCTCGTCACAGGCCAGCTCGATATCCCGGCACAGCAGAAAAAACGCCACCCACAAAAGCGGGTTGAACCAATACACCGCCAGCAGCAGAAACCCAAGCGGTTTCCACACATGATCGCGCCGCGCAAGGTGCGCGTGTTCGTGCGCCAGGACGCTCGTCTGCTGCTGCGCCGTCAGGGTCGAGGGCAGGTAGATGCGCGGGCACAGCAGACCCAGAATGAACGGCGACGGCAGTTCGTCGCACAGGTAGATGTTCTCCCGCAGTTTGACGGCGGGCGCGACGGTGCGGCGCAGGCGCAGAAAGCTGCACAGCGCGTAAAGCAGCATGGCACCCGTGCCGGCTGCCCAGACGAGCATCAGCGGCGGCAGATAGGTCGTGTGCGTTTTGACCGCTGCGGCGGGCATGGAAGCCGGCTGGGAAGCCGACTGGGAAGCCGGACTTTCACCGGCTTCGGCTGCGGGAAGCGCCGGGGAAGTCCAGATGAGCGCGGGTTTTTCGGTCTTCTCGTTGTACTGCACATACTCCACCGCGCCGGGGGTCGACACTGCCGCTGTGGGGCGCAGATTGAACACCGACAGCTCCGACTCGACCGACACCGGGCACAGCAGCCGCAGCGCCACCAGCGCCCACAGAAGGCAGCGCGTCCACTTTGGCGCGCGCCGTAAAAGAAGGCGCAACACCAGCACTGCCGCGACCAGCCACGAGGCGGACAGGCCAAGGTTCAAAAGGCGCGTAAAGGCCGCGTACATCGTCAGCCCTCCTTTCCCATTTCGTCGATCATGCGGCGGATTTCCTCCACATCCTGCGCCGAAAGCGCCCTGCGCCGCGTAAAGGCGGCCACGAACGCGGGCAGCGAACCGTCGAACGCCTCGTCGAGCAGCTGCTGTCCCCGGCGCGCGTAATACTCCTCGCGCGGGATGCGGACGCTGACGATGGCGTTCTGGTTTTGAAACAGTCCCTTTTCGCACAGCTTGCGCAAGACGGTATAGGTCGTGGGCTTTTTCCAGCCCAGTTCCTGTTCACACAGTTTGGTCAGCTCGCGCGAATGCAGCGGCGCGTGCTGCCAGATGAGATCGGCAAAGCGCGATTCGACGGCGCCCAGCTTGTACTCGTCCATAGTTGACCCTCCCTGGTTTATTCTCTATAAACCAGTTTATCACGAATAAACCAAACTGTCAAGTGCAGTTTGGAAAATAGAAACGTCCCGGCTTTCGCAGAAAGCCGGGTGCGCAAACCGACGCAAAAGCCGTGCGGGAGACAGAGGCAGCGGGGAGAGCAAAGGGGGACGAAGTGTTCCCTCGCGTTCCAGCAAACCGTTCGGGCGTGTCGGTTTTTTCAACACGCGAAAACGCCCCGGCTTTCTGCGAAAGCCGGGGCGTTGAGAAATCGTTAGGCTTCGGGGTCGAATCGCTCAAAGATGGACAGGCAGCCGGCCTTTTCGCACGCAAGCAGCGCTTCGCGGCTGCGCAGTGTCCAGCTGACTTCCTGCGCGCCCCACAGATGCACACTCAGCCACCGGCAGAGATTGCTGCGGTCGGTGTAGCAGTAGGCGATGAAGTCCGGCACGGTCAAAAAGTTCAGCAGCAGGTTGCTTGCAATGACGCGCTTGTACCACGGCAGGCCGCTGCTTTTACGAAAGCGCGCGGAGAGCTGTCCCCGGCAGATAGCCGGGCGCAGGCGCTTGACTTCGATGAGCGCGAAGGGGTCGAACGACTCGATGCAGAAATCACCCTTGTAACTGTCCAGGCGCTCACACACGGCTCTGGCCAGCGCGGCGTGGTTGCCGTTGGCGGTCTTCAGCTCGATGATAAGGGGCGTGGTGGTTTCAAACAGCGCCAGTACCTCGTCGAGCGTCGGAATTTGCTCGTCCGTGCCCTCGAGCCGCAGCTGCTTGAGTTCGGCGCAGGTCAGATCTTCGATGTTTCCGTCGGCGTCGGCGCAGCGCTTCAGGCTCGAATCGTGGAACACGGCCAGCGTTCCGTCTTTGAGCAGATGCACATCCAGCTCCGCGCCCCAGCCGTGTTCGATGGCGCGGCGAAAGGCGGGCAGGGAGTTTTCCGGAATCTGCGGCTTGTCATGGTAGCCGCGATGGGCATAGCGGTATTGCCGCAGCACCGCCCATTTGGTGTTGCCTTTGCGGCAGCGCAGCGCCAGCACGAACAAAAGCGCCAGCACCGGCACGGTCACGATCACACAAAGCATTTTCTGTGCCTCGCTTTCTCAGTCATCCATGTCCTCGAAGGCCTCGAGTCCCTTTTTCGCCGTGGCCTTGACATCACCGTGGCGCACAAAGAGCATGGTCACGAAGCTCAAAGCAACGAACAGTGCGGCATAGGGGAACAAAATGCGGTAATCGATCTGCCGCATCAGCGTACCGGCCACGACGGGCGTGACGACCTGCGCGGCCATGGAAGCCGTGTAGTAATAGCCGGTGAATTTGCCGATGTCCGAGCCTTTGCACATCTCCACGACCATGGGCAGCGAGTTGACGTTGATGGCCGCCCACGCAAGGCCGACGACGGCAAAGACAACGAACATGACGAAGTTGATGGTATGATAGCGCGTGGTCAGCACATAGCCGAGCGCAAAGCACACCGCCAGCAGGACGATGCCAAACTGGATGGTACGCTTGCGGCCGATCTTTGAGGCGAGCTGGCCGATAGGGATGTAGGAGAGGATCGCGCCGCTGGTGGCAATGAGCATACAGCGCGACGCGCCGCCAAGCCCCTGTCCCATGACTACGTCGACATAGGTTGAGAACCAGGTCGTAATGCCGTTGTAGCCGATGAACCACAGTGCAATGGATGCAAGCAGGAAACCCAGACTCTTTTTGACCGGCTTGGGAAGCGTCTCGTTGCCGCTCTCGTCACTCTGCGCCAGATTCCACTCCGGGTGCTGCTTTTCCAGCGCCTGATTTTCGGCTACGAGCTTCGGCTCTTTGACCGTCAGGAACAGGATGCCGACTGCGACGAACATGATGGCCGACACGACCAGAAACAGCGGCTGATAGTTCACATGGACGGAGTCTGCGGTCTTGGCCGTGGGATACATCACCGCGGTCACGCCGAGATACAAAATGCCGCCGACCGCGCCCATGAGGTTGATGATGGCGTTGCCGCGCGAACGCAGGGGCTTAGGCGTAACATCGGGCATCAGGGCAACCGCCGGAGAGCGATACGTACCCATCGCCACAAGAAGCAGCGCAAGGACGATCACGAACGAGGCCGTCTTAAACCCGGACGGTGCGGCGGCGTAGCTGTTGTCCAGAAGCGGCAGGATGTTCATCAAAATCACCGCGCAGCCCGTGCCGAAGAGGATAAAGGGCATCCGCTTGCCGATCCTGGCGTGGCTGCGGTCTGACAGCGAGCCGAAAAACGGCAGCAGGAACAACGCCAGAATGTTGTCCGCCGCCATGATCGCGCCGGAGAACGTCTCGTTCATGTGGAACGTCTTGGTGAGGATGAGCGGCACGACGCTGTCATACATCTGCCAGAACGCACAGATGGACAAGAACGCCAGACCGACCAGCAGGGTACGCTTGTAGTTGAGCTTCATACGGATTCTCCCTTTTGTAGTGTGTTGAAAACTTCGCGAATATTGCGCATACAGTATGTCGGCTGTATGTGATATTTTTCGATGTCGGCCAGAACGCCCTCGCCCGACAGGACAAAAATCGTGTCGATGCCCGCGTTGCAGCCACAGGCAATGTCGGTATAGATACGATCTCCGATGAGGCAAGTCTCACGCGCCGCCGCGCCGAAGCGCTCCATGGCCAGCAGCGCCATCTCCGGCTGCGGTTTGCCGATGACCTTTGGCCGCCGCCCCGTGGCGGTGTGGAGCATTTCGATGACGCTGCCGCAGTCCGGCGCGCTGCCGTACCACGTGGGGCAGACGAGATCGGGGTGCGTGGCGACATAGTCCGCGCCACGACCGAGCAGAATACAGCACGTCTCGAGCTTTTCGTAGTTCAGCTCCGTGTCATAGCCCAGAAGCACGACGGAAATCTCGTCACACAGCGTCTCGGCCACGCGAAGACCGGCCTGCCGCAGCTGCTGTTTAAAAGACACCGTTCCGCAGACGTAATAGAGCGTCTCAGGCGCGTAGCGCGTTTGCAGATAGCGGATGGTCGCGTCGGCGCTGGTCAGAAAATCCTCTGCCTGCGACGCGATGCCGAGCCGCGCGAGCTTTTCGATATATGCGTCCGTCCCGCGTGAGGAGTTATTCGTCAAAAACAGATACCGGCCGCCGATGCTTTTGACATGGTGCAAAAAATCCAGCGTTCCGTCAAAGAGCGTTTGGCTCAAATAGATCGTCCCGTCCATATCCAGCAGGAACAGGCGTTTTTCCGCAAGTGACATCCGCAGACCTCCGGGGAATCTTAAGAATCTTCATAAATTTTATTATACTGCCTGCGACACGATTTGACAAGCACCGACAAAACACATACAATAAAAGAAATGCAAAGAATTTCGAAAAGGAGGTGCGCGCGATGCAGACGCTGCCCAAAGAGCTGACCCCGGCGCTGCTTGCATGGTATGCGGCCGGGCATCGTGCGCTGCCGTGGCGGCGTGACCGCGAGCCGTACCACGTCTGGCTCTCGGAGATCATGCTCCAGCAGACACGGGTCGAGGCGGTCAAGGGGTATTACGAGCGCTTTCTGGCTGCGCTGCCGAGCATCGAAGCGCTCGCTGCGTGTGAGGAAGACCGCCTGACTACGCTGTGGGAAGGACTGGGGTATTACACGCGGGTGCGGAATCTGCAAAAGGCTGCGCGCCTCGTGCAGACGCAGTACGCAGGACGCTTCCCGTCGGACTATGACACGCTGTGCGCGCTGCCGGGCATCGGCGCGTATACCGCGGGCGCGATCGCGTCGATCTGCTTCGACCAGCCGACCCCGGCGGTCGACGGCAATGTTCTGCGCGTTTTGGCGCGTGTGACGGAAGATTTCTCTCCGGTGACGCAGCCGCGCGTCAAAAAAGCATATGCGCAGGCGCTCGTTCCCATGTATGAAGCCGTGCCGGGAGAGCGCGGAACACTGACACAGGCGCTGATGGAGCTGGGCGCCTGCGTCTGCATCCCGAACGGCCAGCCACGGTGCAGCGTGTGTCCGCTGCGGATGCTCTGCCGCGCACAGGCAAGCGGCAGTTGGGACACGCTGCCCGTCAAAGAGGCGAAAAAGCCCCGGCGGCAGGAAGAAAAAACGGTCTTTTTCCTACAGGCCGGACAGCAGTATGCCGTGCGGCGGCGCGCCGGGCAGGGGCTGCTGGCGGGGTTGTGGGAGCTGCCGAACGTTGAGGGGCTACTTACGGCGCAGGAAGCATTGCAGCAGGTCGAACAGTGGGGGCTTGCGCCGCAGAGCGTGAAAAAAACGCTCGAACGAACCCACGTGTTTACGCATATCGAGTGGAAAATGCGCTGCTACTACCTCAGCGTGGACGCGCCCGCAGGCGCGTTCGTCTGGGTCGACGGCGCGCGCAGCGAGCTGGATATCGCCCTGCCGACGGCGTTTCGGATGTTCTGGCAGCCGGAGTGACGCACGGCGGTCGGAGCGGCGCATCAATCACCGCGCACCGCTTGACAGCGGTGTGCGGTTGTGCTAGTATATACCCAGCAATACAAAGTAGTTAGAAAGGCAGGGCATAAATGCAGTGGAAGATCGATTTTCCCAGCAGCTGAAAAAGGGCGTGTTGGAGCTGCTGGTGCTTCAACTCATCTGCCGCGGGCCGACCTACGGCTATGAGCTGATCTCGCAGCTCAACCGGCGCTCAGGCGGGTTTTTTACGCTCAAAGAAGGGACGCTGTATCCAATTTTATACCGGCTGGAAGACGGCGGGCTGATCCGCTCCGTCTGGCAGCAGCAGCCCGGCCGGCAGACCCCGCGCAAGGTCTATACCGCGACGCAGGCCGGGTTGGAAGAAAACGCGCAGCGGCTGGCGCTCTGGGATGCGTTCCGCACAGCCGTGGACACACTTTGCCAAAAAGGAGAGCTTGAACATGAACAAGAAACAAACTGAACGGACGTTGGCGCGATATCTGCGCGCTGTGCGGCGGCACCTGGCGCTGCCGAAGCAGGTCAAAGACCGCGTGATCGACGATCTGCGCTGCTCGTTCGACGAGCGGCGTGAGGCCGGTCAGACGGACGAGGAGATCTTTGCTTCGCTTGGCTCGGCGCGGCAGGTCGCGGCTGAATGGAACGAGCAGTTACGCGCGCAGGCGTACCGCAAAAGCCCGTGGCGCGTTGTTCCGCTGGCCGTTGCCATTTTAGCGGCGCTGGCGCTCGTGGTCACGGCGATCGAGCTGGTGTTTGCGCACATTGCCGCGCGCTCAATCGGCATCATCGGCGGCGCGGACGGCCCGACAGCGATTTTTATCACCAGCAGCCCGGGTGGTTCTGACTGGGGCGCGTTGGCGCTGGCAGCGGTGCTGCTGGGGCTGGGAGTGGCTGCGTATTTGCGGCTTCGCCGCCTGCCGCCGAGAGAGTGATTGGTGCAGATTGGGAGAGGGGTTTGTCCCATCCGTTTGTGTTGATTCTTTTCTGAGCGTCCAAAATCCCCGCTTTTGTCTGAGGACAAAAGCGGGGATTTCTACGTCAAATCTCATATGGGGCGGATAAAAATCAAACCCCCGGGGGAACCCGGGGGTTTGATTTTTACTTCAGAGCCGTCCAGGTTTCGGAGTCGGCTTTCTTCGTGTAGTCGTGGCCGTTGGCCGCTTCCATCACGTCGAGGTAGAACGAGTCCGTCTTCTTCACGTCGGTGAAGGTCTTGAGCGCTGCACCGGCAGTCTCAAGGTAGCTCTCGTCCGCGCTGCGGCCAAGCATCCGGTTGACGATGCCCACGACCTCGGCACGGGTGATCGCGCCGTTCGGGTTGTATGCGACCGCTGCGTCGGTCATCCAGCCCTTGGCGACAACAGACGCGATGTATCGGTAGCCCCAGAAGTCCGTCGGGACATCGGTGAACTTCAGCGTGGTCGTCTCGAGCGCGAAGAAGCGCGAGGCCATGGCGCAGAACTCGGCACGGCTGACGGACTTGTCCGGCTTGAACGTGCCGTCGGTATAGCCGGTGATAACGCCCTTGGACGCAAGCGTCTTGACCGCCGTCTCATACCACTTGCCGCTGGCCACGTCGGAGAACGAGATGTTCTTCGTCATGGTGGTGTCGAGCAGCAGACGATAGAAGATCGTGGCCGCCTCGGCACGGGTCAGGCTGCCGCCGGGTTTGAACGTGCCGTCGGGGTAGCCCTGAATGTAGGCCGAGTGATCGGTAGTGTTCAGGCGCAGGTCTTCGACCGAGCCATCCACGTCAACGTCGCTGGCGGGCATCTGGAAGGTGTAGGTCGTCTCGTCGACCTTGGTGAGAGTGACGGGCTTGCCGTTCTTATCGAGAACGGTGATGTCCGACGCGCTCACGCCCTCTTCGACCTTGAGGGTGATCTTTGCACCGGCGGGGGCAAGGGTACGATCGGGGATGATCTTATCCTTCTGCCCTTCGGCGACGATCACGCGGTACAGCGGGTCGGTGTAGCCGACGCTGGGGGTCGAGGGGTTGCCAAATTCCGGGTTGTGCTGCTCGCCTGCGTCAGCGAAAACGCTGACGCAGAGGCTTGCACACAGGCAAATGACCAGTACCAAAGAGAGAATCGTGCGAATGTTACGTTTCATAATACAGTCTCCTTTCCAATCCTTTGCCTGTTAACTCAGTTGCTGGTTACCAGAGGCACACCGTATTCGTACATCTGGATGAAGTACGTCTCGCCGTTTTCGAGCTTCGGCAGAGTCGCGTAGCTTGCCGTGAAGACACCGCACAGATCCTTGCCGTCACTCTGCGTTCTGCCCGTGTAGGTCAGCAGACCCTCGGCGTAGACCGTCGTCGTGTCGACCACGTCACCGGTCTTCTTGAAGATCTTGTAGTTCAGGCCGTCGGTCGAGGTCAGCGGCTTGATGGAGTCGCCGGCGTCGGTGTCCTCGTGTGCCTTGATGAGTACGGTGAAGTTCGTGAAGGTCTTGGTGGTGTAGGTCGCTTCGATCTGGATGGTCTTGAGCGTGATCGAGCCGATTTCAGCCGAGGCGTTCGCCAGCTTGTAGTTGGTGTCGCCGATGACGACCGAGACAGTCGCAGTCGGGTTGGACAGCGTCGTGATGTTCAGCGCGTTCGAACTGTTCTTGTCGATCGTATAAGTCGTACCGTCGACCGTCAGCTTCAGGGTGAGGTCAAGATCCTTGATCGTGTGACCCTTGGCAAGGCCATTGGCGGTGATAACGCTCAGAAGCGCGGTGTACAGCTGGTTCTGCGGGGTATGCCAGTAGATCTTCACGCCGTCGCGAACACCGAGGGTGACCGGGCGCTGCGCGATGTTGGCCGAGCCTTCGATCAGGTTATCAGACGTTGCGCTTGCGCCGATGAAGCCCACCGTGCCGGTCGGAGCGGTCATGCTGCTCTGCGCATTCTTCGTGTCAGCATTGGTCAGCTGATAGTTCTCAGCGCCGGTGTTGGCAACACTCTTGAACAGCAGCTCGTAGTTGTCATCCGCGTTCGTGTCGGTTGCGGTTCTGTCTGCGGCCAGTGCCGTCGTGGACTCGTTGCCCGCGACACGGTTGGCTGCCTTGTAGGTCACGGTGTTCTGGATGCAGTTGTCATAGTCCTGCGCGATGAACACGCCGTTTGCGTCCGCAATGTTGAAGTCTGCCAGCGTATCGCCGTCGATCTGGTCTTTGAGGATCCAGTCGAGGACGTTGGCCGCATCACCGTAGACGGTCGCGTCGTTCAGCTCGAACGAGGTCTGGTTCTTGGCCTTGGTCGTGGTGGAGTACAGCTTCACGCCGGTGTACTTCGTGACAACCGACTGAGGAGCGGTCGAATAGGTCTGATACTTGACGTTGTAGTTGATGTTCTCCCCGCCGGCCACGAGAATCTCATAGCCGTCGACATCGAGGCGGTTGTAGTCGTCCGTCTGCGAAGCCGTCTTCACGTTGACCACGGCGGAATCATGGCCGGTCTTATCGAGCGTGTAGGCCGGAGTCGGAGCAGTACGCTTCTGGCCGTAGATGTGGCTATCGCCGACCGGGCTGACCAGAATGTCGAGGTCATGGATGCTGAACTGGCCGCGGTAGGTGCGGTACTGATACAGCTTCAGCACTCGACCAGTTGCGTCAACGAGCTGCGTGCCGATGTTGGTGCGCGTGTTGTTGGCAAGCTGCGCCTTGATGGCAGTGAGCAGGTCGGTCTTGAACTCGACTTCGAACCAGTTCATGTCGTAGACGTTGATGAGGCTGTCATCGTAGGTCTGCGACGAGCCTGTGTAGACGTTATCGTCTTCGCCGACAACGACCTGCACTTCTTCCTGGATGGACTTGAACCGTCTGCTGGTGGTGATGGTGGTCGTGCCTTCGCCGCGCGAGAGCGTGACGGTGAACTCGCCCACGCCATTGATGTCCAGGATGCCCTTTTCATCAATGGTGACATTGCCGTGCGACATATTCGCGTCCGTGATCTCCCAGGTGAAGAAGCTCGACTCATTGTTGTGGTTGGTATAGGTGCCGTAGGGATAGAGCTGGATGACATCGCCGTAGTACACGGTGGTCGTGTCTGCGGTGTTGTTGTCCTGCACACCATGGATGGCCAGCGTCGGGTTGGCGCTCTCTGCCTGCTTGCTGAACTCGCCGTTCACATAGGTGATGGCGTAGTTCTTCGCCAGCGCGTCAGCCGGGCGAACCGTACCAAGGCCGACCTGATCGTTCAGATCGTTGGTGTAGCCGCCGTTCTTCTCGTTGAGCAGGTATTCCGGCTCGATCTGCACGTCGCGCGTCCAGACATCGGGCGTTGCGTCTTCGGCTTCGGCTGCGAAGCCGTCGTAGCTGGCCGTGAAGTCGGGGTATGCGCCGTACTGCGTCGTCTGCCAGGAGTCTGCCGTGATGGTCAGCGGCTTCGGGTTGACGGTGTAGCTTGCGCTGATCTCATATGCGGCGAAGTTGGCCGTCTCGTTGGTATGAACGGTGACGGCGTAGCTGCCTGCGTTGATGGGCGCCTGCTCGTCGACGTTGCCGTCCTTCTGGACGTTGCCGCCGATGGCCACGTCGCCCGCGTAGGTGACGTAGTAGTCCTGGCTATCCGACTTGCTGAACGTCACGTCCAGAGAGCCGTTCTGCTCCATGGAGTTGTAGGTCGCGTCAGTCGTGGCCAGCGTGATGGTCGGGTTGATCTTCACAATGGTGTACAGGCCGTAAGCCACGTCACCGGTGCTTGCCGTGACCTTAACGAGGTAGCGGCCGGCGTCGTGAACTGAGCCTTTCCATTCTATACCACCTTCCCAGTACTGGATGTCTGTGATTGTCGCGGTGCTGGTGGTGTTTGCGATGATGCCGGTCGTCGCGCCGTAGCGTTCGACCGTGTTGCTGATGTTGATGAGGGTGCTTGCCTTCGGCTCGCCCAGCGTACCAAGCTGGCTGTCGGTGGTCACGACCGTGAACTGCATCTCCACGCCGCCCTTGTAGTTGTCCTGATTCGGACGGGCAATGACGGTGTAAAGACCGAGCTTGTTGAGGGTCGTGGTCTGCTTGATCTCGGTGTCGCTGTGGTAGTAGAAGGTCAGGGTGTAGTCATCCTTGCCTGTGCCAAGCGTGATCTCGCGGCCGGACTGGTCGATCATCTTGATAAGCTGCGCTGCCGGGAAGGCCTCGCCCTGCTTGAGCTGAATCTCGCCCGTGGCGTGTACGCCATAGACCTGGCTGCGGCTGACGTTGATGGCCTCGGTGTAGGCCTGGCCGTCCCAGACGTAGTTGTCCTTGTCGTCGCCGCCGAGGACAAGACCGTTGACGGTCACGGTGCGCTCGCCGGCGTTGCCGGAGTCGCTGATCGTGCCAACTGCGGTGGCGTAGATGCTGTCGCCGTTGAGAACGCCGGTGTTACCGGTCGGCAGACCGGTCACAGCCTGGTCGGTCACGGCATCGTTCAGGATGACCTCGAGGAGGTTGGCCTTGGCGGTGCGGTCGTAGACCTTGGCCTGTGCGATAACGTCCTCGATGGAAACCTGACGCTGTTTGATGGTGAAGGTGACAGTCTTGCTCACTTCGGTCCAGTAGGCCGAACCGGGCAGAGTGATAACAGCGGTGTACGTACCGGCCTGAACCGGCTCGACGAGGTTGTTGTCCTTGTCATAATACTTGACCGTCCAGGAGCGATTCGCCGCGTCGTTCACGCCCGTGCCGTTGAAGTCAAAGTCTACCAGCTCAACGGTAACACCCTGCGTCTGGCCGTTGTAGGTCGGCGTCAGGTTGCCCGCGTTGATGGAGTAGGTGCTTTCACGCACGATGAGGCTGCGGGTGATGGTCTGCGTGGCGTAGCCGGTGTTGCTGTTGAAGGTGACCGTCATGGTGTAGTAGCCCGGCGCAACATCCGTGGTGTCCCACGCGAAGTTGTTCCAGCCGTTGACGGTGTTCTTGATGGTGAACTGCTTGAGGTAGTTCTGTGCGTTGCCCTTCGTCTCATCATTCTTGATGCTGACGGCCAGCTGACCCTCGGGGGTCTTGTTGGCAGCGCCGGAGACGAAGATATTGGCGGTGACCGTCTCGCCCTCGGTAATGCCCTCTTCGTTCTCGCCCAGCGCGCTGGTGTTCAGGCTGACGGAGACGGTGGAGTTGGCTTCACCGGTGGTCAAAACGTTGGAATAGTAGACGTTGCGGCCATCGGGTGCGGGCTCGTCCTGCGCAAGCAGCAGGTGCGAGGCTTTGACGCGCGCCGTATCGGTGACGGTGATCTTGGCGCGGTAGGCCGTATCCTGCGACTGCTTTTTCAGAACCAGCGTCGTGCCCGTCTCGCCGACGATGTCCGTCCAGCCGGTTTCGGCGGAGTAGTCGGTCTTGCTGGTGTCAACGTCGGTGAGAATCTGCCACTGGATGGAGAAGTTCTTGTCATCGCCGGTGGGGTTGAGCGTTGCGATGGCTTCGATGAGCGCTTCTTTCTGCTCGTCGGTCAGGGTTGTGGATTCGTTGATGGCCTTGGCATCGAGCGTGTAGATCGGGCTCAGCTCCAGAACGCCGAACTCATGCGCGGCAACTGCGCCGTCTTTCTTGCTGATGTGGATGCCGAAGTCATTCGTACCGGCAGAAGTCTTGTTCTCGTCTTCGCAGTTGAATACGACCGAGGAGTAGACCGTGACCGTCGTGTTCTCCACGCCGTCATTGTCACCCTTCGGGATAATGACGCTCCACTCCTGCGTGGTTTCGCTCTGGCTGCCGTTGCGGCTGTGGTTGAAGCTCTCGTCACCGAGGTAGATGGCGGTGATCTCCACGTCACGATACGTGCCGTTGGTGTCAACCGGCAGCTGGTCGGTGGCAAGCTCGGCGAACATCTTGTGGCTGACAGACTCTTCCTGCAAGGTGGCCTGACCCAGATAGACCGCCGTATTGCCGTCCATGTAATAGAAGTTCACGCCGCTGCCGACGCTGGGCAGCTTGCCCGCGTTGGCGCTGTCGGGTTCGACCCAGGCGCGCAGGGTAATGTTGTTGCGCTGGTACACGTCGGGGTTGTGCGTTTCATCGACCGGGGTTGCCGGGATGGCATCGTCCGCTTCGACGGTGACAAGCACGTCGAGCTTTCTGCCGACAATGAGCGACTTGGAGTCGACCGTGCCGCGCATTGCGCTGCCCTCGGCGGCGCTCAGGCGGACGAAGTAGCGGTCGCCCTGCTTGTTGTCGGTGGTGTTATAAACGGGGTTGGTGCTATCGCCGTTGGCAGCCTCGGGGTTGTCACCGGTCGAATAGAACCACTGGATGTTGTACTGCTCGGGGCTGACCTTACGGCCATCGAGTGCGATGACGGAGTAGAGTTCGTCGTTCTGCTCGTAACCGCCGTCGGTTTGCAGGTACTTGTTCTGACGCAGGGTGAAGGTGTGCGCCAGACCGGCCTCGAGGTTGACAAGGTCTTGGTCATACGAAGTGCTGAACTTCTCGCCTTCAGTTCCTGTCCAGGCGCCGCTGAACTGGCTCTGGACGATGGGGGTCTGGAAGTCGGCGGACTTGACGTAGACCTCCTGCCGGTTTTCACTCGTTTCGTAGGTTGCGTTCTCGACGTAGACAGCCTTGAACTTGTCAACGTTATTCTTGACTCCCTCTGCGGTGTCGTAGGCTTTCACGGTGACGGTCAGCTTGGCCACGCCGGTGTTCGTGCCCTCGGTGTAGACCGGGACGGTGTCGAGCAGGACGAGATCATTCGCGCCCGTGCCGGTCACGCGGTAGAACGAGACGCTGCCCATTTCGACGCGTTCTTCCGTTCCCTGCTTGGTGACGGTGGCAACGAGTTCGATCTGCTGGCCTTCGTACTGCGCAAGGTGCGAGCCGGTGTCCCCATTGAACGGCTTTGTGCCATCGATGACAACGTCTTTCTCCTCAGTCAGCGCACCGTTCTCGTTGGTCACAATGAGAGCCGTTACAGTCGGCTTCTTGGTGACCGACGGCGTCTCCTGCGAGATGAGGTAGTCCTTGTACTGGTTGTCGATCAGCGTGATCGGGTTGGCCGTCTGGTTATAGCTTGCGGCCTTGGTGTACATACTGTTTGCCGTCGGGCGAACCAGTGCGCGGAAGACGTAGCCGGAATACTCGGCCTCGATCTTGACCGTGTCGGTGTTGGTGGTGGTGTAGGTCACCCAATCGTTCTTGGTGTCCTTATACTGCCATTCAACAACGTAGTCCACACCGGCTTTCAGCTTCAGGTTGTTCTCAGCTATGGTGGGGGTTGCCTCGGTGTAGTACCGTGCGCCCTTCAGCTCCTTGACCTGCGGAAGCTCCAGCCAGTAGACGTTGTTGGC
Source organism: uncultured Oscillospiraceae bacterium (assembly GCA_964434135.1). Taxonomy (GTDB): domain Bacteria; phylum Bacillota; class Clostridia; order Oscillospirales; family Oscillospiraceae; genus CAG-170. The sequence goes on along the minus strand of CAYSTN010000030.1, from coordinate 6,396 downwards.
GATCATGCTTTCGGCTGCTGCACCCTTTTCGCCGTTGTTGTCCGCATAGATCGTCAGCTTGTTGTAGGGGCTACTGTTTTGCTCTGCCCAGGCGATGGCCTTGGAGTGCGTAGTTGCCCTGATGGGGGCACTCTCAGCGGCTGCGTAGCCCTCCTGGTTGGCGGGCGTGAAGACCACGCGATACCACCACCCCGGAGCTGTGACTCTTGCATTCTTACTTCTCACATACTCATCGTCTGCGATCTTGTAATCGAGCGTGGCCGTGCCGGAGTTGCTGCTGATCGGCTCGCCGATCTGCACCCAGTTAGCTTCGTCGGGGGCATTGTTGGTAGAACCATCCCCCTGTATACCATTTTGGGGGTCGAGCCTCCAGCCTCGTGTCTGCCGATAGAACGTGAACGTGCCCTGCGCGCTGGTGTTGTTCGCCAACGAGGCTTGCAGGTGGATGGTGTCACCCTCGTAATAGTGATCGATCGTAGTTCCGTTGATCGTCTCATGATGGAACGGGTCAACGAATTTGAGCGTCACGCCCAGCTCTTCCGCAGCCCAGACCGCGTAGAGGTTGGTGTCGGCTGTGAAATAGCTGATATCGCCCGGCCAGTAGAGCTTACCGGCCTCTACGGGTTGGACATTCGCTACACTCTCAGCCGAGTCTGCCGTTCCAGGGTTGGCTACAGCCTTGTCGTAGACTGCCTTTTCGCCATCCCAATATGCCGGGACGGTTGCCCAGCCCTTGAACTCGTAGCCCACGCGGGACGGAACGCTGTCGTTCAGTTTGCTGTTGTCGACAGCGCCCTCAATATAATAGTTGAGCTTCTCTGCGCCCGGCACACCGGCCACGTCGTCCATGGCATTGGCGTAGTAGGTGACGGTGATCTGCTTGCGCACGATGCCGGTCACGGTGATGACGGTGTTGGTCTTGACGGCGGTCAGCTTGAACGAGAGCTTGATCTGGCCAGTCGGGACTTTTTCGCCGCCCTCGCCGTCGGTCATCAGAACTTCCGGTTCGCTGATCTGCGTCAGGGCGTAGCCGTTGGCGGCCAGCGCCAGCTGGCTGTAGTCAAAGCCTTCGTTGACGATCAGGTCAAAGGCAACATCCGTGCCATACGGGACTTTGAACTGCTTGCCGTCCGAACCAACGACTGCGGTCAGCTCTTCACCATTGCCGTTCGTGATGTTGGTGATCTCCCACATCGTCAGGCCGTTTGCGTCCACGCCCTCAAGTGCCTCAAAGGTCACGGTCGGCTCGAGGATGCGGAACATGGCATAGATGGTCAGATCGCCCTTGACCGGCGTGGAGAAATCGTACTCTACGTAGGTCTTGCCGTTATAGTCCACTGTCCTGGCGGTTGCGGCATCGGCAAGGTCGAGTGCAACGGCAATCGCGCCGCCTTCACCCTCAGTCGGGTCAGTCGGGGTGGTGTCTTCGACGTACCAGCCGAGGAACGCATAGCCCTCGACCTGCGGGGCAACGGGCACGGTAGCCGTGTCGTTCCAGCCGACGTTCTGCGTCTGGTAGACTTCTTCATTCAGCGGGCTGACCTCGCGGGTAGCATCCAGCCCACCATAGAGGAACTCGACGTTGTAAACGTCGTTGTCGTCCGCGATGATGTTGATCGCGGTATCGCCCTTGACCGTAAACGTGTAGAAATACTTCTGATAGCTGCCGTCCGTTTCATCTACGGGCGCGTTGCCAGTAGAAATCAGTTCCTCCTCCTGCGGTTTTTGTGCGCTGTCTACCCAGTTTGCCCAGACGATCGGGGCATCCTGCAAATGCGCCTCATCCACGAGGACGCTGAACTTGAACTCCGTGCCGTAGCCGGCTGTGGTTTTGCCATCGTCCAGATGCACGATGTAGCCCGGGCCGGCGTTGAAGGTGATCTGATACTGGCGCACTTCCCACACGGCGTAGAGCGTGGTGTTTTCCAGCACTTCAACGGTGATCTGGTCACCGGGCTGATAGACGGGAGCGCCATTCGCGCTCAGCGCCCAGCCCTTGAACTCATAGTGGCCGGTGGTGTTAGCGGGCTTCGCAGCGGGAATCTGCGCGGCCATGCCGTAGACCTTCATGACATCCGCAACTTGTGCAACGCTGCAAGAGAACGGAGCTTCCGGCTCGTTGAGGTCGAATCGGATCGTTCTGCTGATCGGCACATAGCGGCCGTACAGGTAAACGTCCGCCTCATCGGCTGTCTTACCGGTTTCTTTGCTGATGAGAGTCTTGCATTCTGCATCACTGTACCAGCCAACGAAGGTATAACCGGTTTTCAAAGCGGGCTGGAAGGTCAGATCGACCAAAGTGCCGGTTTCCACCTGCTTGGTGATCTCCGCGCCCTCGATGACATAGTGGACGGTGGAGAACACGACCTCGTCCATCTCAACGGTGACGGTCTTGTTCTCGGTGATGTTGGAAATGGTATAGGTCTTGCCGTCTTCGGCGGGAGTCTGCTTCACACCGTTGACATAGACCGCGCCGACTTTCCAGTTGTCGTTCTTCTTCTCGACGGTGAAGCTGACGCTGCCGTCATATTCCACGGTCTTGATCTTGTTGGTATCACCGGTAAATGCAGCCGTGAACTTCTCCGACTCCGGCAGAGTCACGGTGTATTGCAGCTTGCTGGGTACGGTGCTGATGACAACCGTAGTATCGCCGGTCGGGACAAACTCATAGTTGTATACGGTGGAGTTCATCTGAGTCTTGCTGCTCGACTTGTGATTCAGCTGCTGCCCGTTGGCCGTCACGATCATCGTGGTGGGGTCGTAGTTGTACTTCACAACTACGTCAAAGCTTACCGATTTACCCGGCGTGACCGTTGTCTGGGTATTCTGGTAGCTTGCCTTGGCTTTCGTTACGTTCTCATCATCGACGTATTCATACGTAATGGTATACTCGTCCTCTTCCCACACGGCGTAGAGGATCAGGCCGTCCTCGCCGACAGAGATCGTGTCGCCCGGCTGGTACAGCACCGGCTCGGCAGCCGTCGAGGGCACGTCTTCCGACGGGGTTTCCTCAGCGGCCTGCGACGCAGCCGACCAGCCCTTGAATGTATAGCCCTCGACCGTCGGGCAGTCCCACGGCAGCTGCACATCCACGGTCGCGCTGTCCGCAGGCTTTGTGTATGTCACGTCAGTCGGCCAGATCGCCGACTTGCCATCGATGGCCTTTTCGCGCACGAACTGCACCTTGGCGGTGGCAGACGGAGCCGTGCCATCCTCGTTGAGTTTTTCCCACCGTGCGTACAGCTTGGTTTTGCCGGTGACTTTATCGTTCTCAAAATCCCACGGATTCTCGGCCAAGTCACTTTCATACCAGCCACCGAAGGTATACCCCTCGCGTTCCGGAGGCAGCTCCGAATCCGGCCAATACATCTCGGGAATCGTAGAGCCGCCGTCTACTTCGAACTTTTCCGGCTCGGGCATATAGTCAACAAACGCACCGCCCGCATTCTTGTAATAGCGCACTTCATATTTCGCCTGTGTAATGCCGGTGATCTTCAGTGTGCCACCAAGCGTTTTGTTGTCAGCTGCGCCCGGCGCTCCAGGGCCGGTAAGGTCGACGTAGCCTGTTTTTTGACCGTTATCGTTCAGCGTGCCGCACGAAACCTGTCCGCTGAACGAAACAGGGATTTCGATGTACAACTTGCCGTCAGTATCCTTTTTGACGGTCGTAGTCACAGCAAACGGATTGCTGGTGAGCGTTTTACCAACGAACTGTTCTTCTGCCGGGTCAGCAGTAACAGTGCCAAAACCGACTTCCGCTTCCGTAGTCACTTCTTCATACTGACTCATGTCAGCATTATACTTCCAGCCGATGGTCTTCGGTTCGCTGCCAAAGGTCACAGCACTAAGTTTCAACATACTGCTTTGCGGATATGTAGGTTGAGGGTCTGCTGTGCTTTCTCCCAGCTTCGTAATGAGGCCATCATCCTTAAAGTTCAAGGTCAGCTGACATCTGACCTCAACTTCTTGTCCCTCATATCCTTCAGATACTTCTGCGATATCAAAGCCGCCAGCAAGTTCCAGGCCTACGGTGAATAACTCACCACTATAGCCGTCTACGGCAAAATCTGCGCTTACGGTTGCTGACATTTTTGTCTGCGTTGCCGTTCCCGCGGCCAATGCCGTCACCGGTACCATACCGAACAGCATGACCAGCGCCAACAGCAGGCTCAGCAGCCGTCTTGGCATCTGCTTTCCATTGCTCATACTTGGTTCCTCCTTAAATAAGGGTCGTTTTGGGGCGCGAGCGCCCCGGTTTTGCTTATTGTCTTTCAGGGTAAGTATACCATCCCCCGGTCTGCTTTGCAAGCACTTTTCGCGCTTTTTTCCCCTATATATTTTATCGATATTTCTATATGCTTTCCGGGGTTTCCTGCCGTTTCCGGTTTTTGGGCGTTATGGAAACCGAAACAAATTTAACCGCGTTTCAGCGCGCAGAAAACCCGGTCTGCCGCGCGGCAGACCGGGTCGGATGATACTATATTAAAATAGGTTCTAAAACGCGCTTCGCTCTCAGCCCTTGACCGTGCCGTCGGCGTTGAACACCGGCAGCTTGCCCAGATACACGATGTCTTCGCGCGCCTGTGCGTCACCCTCGGCCAGCACGGCCATGCGTCCGGCCACCGTGCCGCCGGCCTTGTGTACCAGCTCCTCGAGCGCGTGGAGCGATTCGCCCGTGGAGATCACGTCGTCGACAATGAGAATCTTTTTCCCGCGCATCTTCGCCGCGTCTTCGCCCGACAGATACAGCTCCTGCTGGTGCTGGGTCGTGATCGAGCGCACCGTCACGTGCAGCGGGTCGGTCAGGTAGACCTTCATCCCCTTGCGCGCGACAAAATACTCGCTCGCGCCCGACTGCCGCGCCATCTCGTGGATGAGCGGAATGCTCTTGGCCTCGGCGGTGAGCAGATAGTCGTATTCCTGCGGCGCGCGCGCCAGCAGCTCCCGCGCACACGCAACCGTGATCTCGGCATCGCCAAACATGATAAACGCACCGATGTACAGCTCGTCCGTGACCTTGCACAGCGGCAACGCGCGCTCCAGCCCGGCTATTTGCATCGTATATTTCATTCGTATCGACTCCTTCGTGCAGTCTTGGTTTCCACCCGATATTATACCGACCCCATGCCCCCTTGTCAATTCCCCGGGGGAAATGTTTCGTTTCGACATGGGCGAAAATTGGAATTTTTTTGTGCAGGTGTGTGAATTTCATGTAAATATTTTGTCAGTGCTTGCTCTTGTTTTTACAAAACCGTTCGTCTATAATGAAGCTGTCAGAAAGTTTGGTGGGCTAAAAATCTTTTGCCCCGCGAACGAGAAAAGAAAGGATGGAATATCTCAATGAGCAACTTCTTTAAAGTCAAAGAACACGGCTCGACTGTCCGCACCGAGATCATGGCCGGTATCACGACCTTCATGGCTATGGCCTATATCCTCATGGTCAACGCCGGTATGTTCGCCGAACTCGGCACAGTCAGCTACGGCGCGATCTACATCGCCACCGCCATCTCCGCCGTCATCGGTACGGTGCTGATCGGTCTGCTTGCCAACCTGCCGCTGGCACAGGCTTCCGGCATGGGTCTGAACGCGTTCTTCGTCTACACCGTCTGCTTCACCTTCGGCCTGAGCTACGCCAACGCGCTGGTTCTCGTCCTGGTCGACGGCATCGTCTTCGTCCTGCTGACCGTCACCGGTCTGCGTAAGATCATCTTCGATGCCATCCCCGCCGCAGTCAAGACTGCCATCTCCGCCGGTATCGGCCTGTTCATCGCATTCATCGGTCTGCAAAACGCGGGTATCGTCGTTGCCGACGGCGCTACGCTCGTCAACCTCGCTTCGTTCAACGTCTTCACCGGCAACGCCACCTGGGCCAGCATCTTCCCCATGCTCATCACCATCATTGCAGTCTTCGTCATCGGCGCTCTGTCTAAGAAAAAGGTCAAGGGCGCGGTGCTGTGGGGCATCCTCGGCGGTGCAGTTCTCTACTACGCCATCGGCCTGATTACCGTCCCCGATTTCTATAACACCGCCGTCGTGCCCAACCTGACCTCCGACTTCTTCGGCGCGTTCAAGGACTTCGGTTCGCAGGCCATCGGCAAGGTCTTCACCGAGGGCTTCGATTTCAGCGCTTACATCTCCGCCAACGGCACGGGCAACTTCATCGTCATGTTCCTGACCACCATGCTGGCGTTCTGCATGGTCGATATGTTCGACACGCTCGGCACGCTCTTCGGCGCCTGCTCTGCGGGCAATATGCTCACCCCCGAGGGCAACGTCCCCAACATGAACCAGGCTATGCTCGCTGACGCGATCGCCACCTGCTGCGGCGCGATCTGCGGCACCTCCACCGTCACCACCTTCGTCGAGTCCTCCGCCGGTGTCGCCGAGGGCGGCCGC
>CAYSTN010000029.1:0-23387 GCA_964434135.1 uncultured Oscillospiraceae bacterium | reverse complement strand
CCGAGGCAGCCCAGGAAGTGGATGCTCCCCTGATCCTGCAGGTTTCCAAGGGCGCCCGTGCCTACGCAAATCACACCTATCTGGTGAAGCTGGTTGAAGCTGCGATCATCGAAACCGGGTTGCCGATCTGCCTGCATTTGGACCACGGCGACAGTTTCGAAATCTGCAAGAGCTGTATTGACGGCGGTTTCACTTCCGTTATGATCGATGCATCTTCTAAGCCGTTTGAGGAAAATATCGAGATCACCAAGAAGGTCGTCGAGTACGCCCATGACCACGGTGTTGTGGTCGAGGCAGAGCTTGGCACGCTGGCCGGTATCGAAGACGACGTCAAGGTCGCGGCACACGCTGCTTCCTACACCCGTCCGGAAGAGGTCGAGGAGTTCGTTGCCAAGACCGGCTGTGACTCTCTGGCCATCGCCATCGGCACGAGCCACGGCGCATACAAGTTCACTGCCGATCAGTGTACCCGCAATGAAAAGGGCATCCTGGTTCCGCCTCCTCTGCGCTTCGACGTGCTTGAGGAAGTCTCCAAGCGTCTGCCCGGCTTCCCGATCGTGCTGCACGGCTCGTCCTCCGTGCCGCAGGACTATGTCAAGATGGTCAACGACAATGGCGGCAAGATGCCCGATGCAGTCGGCATCCCCGAAGAGCAGCTGCGCCATGCGGCCGAGCTTTCCGTGTGCAAGATCAACATCGACTCCGACCTGCGTCTGGCCATGACCGGCACGGTTCGCCAGTTCTTCAACGAGCATCCGGACAAGTTTGACCCGCGCGAGTATCTCAAGCCCGCCCGTGCCAACATCAAAGAACTCGTTCGCCACAAGCTGGTTGACGTTCTCGGCTGCGCCGGCAAAGCCTGAGCCTGACATTCCAACAAACAACGACCCCGGCGTTCGCATCTGCGAACGCCGGGGATTTTGTTTTGCGGCCGTGGCCGTCAGCGTGAAAGACGGCGCACCGGACGGACGTATTTCCAGTAGCGGGTGCAGTCGTGGTAGAAGTAGAACACGCGCTCCGGCGTGGTATCCAGCTCGTATCCGGCGGCGGCGTAGTCAAATTCGCGCATGGCCTGTTCGATGCGCGCTTCGACGGTCTGGTTCTGCGTTTCAAAATCGAACGGGCCGTGTTCAAAGACGAGATACTCGCCCTCGGGCACGTCCATCAGCCGAAGCTGCGGCGGGACAGAGCCGGCGTAATCGGCGGGCAGACGCACACCGTAGCTTTCGGCCAGCGGAATGCCCCAGCTGCAAATGCGCCCGGTGGGCGCGTTGATGAAGCCCATGATCTGGCCGCTGCTGCTATCGGCTTCCGCACCGCCCAGATCATCCAGTTTGCCCGGAATGCTCGCAAGCAGACCGCAGATCGTTTCGCAGTCCTGCCCGGGGATGCGGCTTTGCTTTTGCCAGAAGTCCCAGTAACCGACGCTCTCATAATTGCGGATGTGCAGATACTTGTGCGCAGGGATCGTGACGAAATACGTTTTGACCTGCTGTTGTGTTTGTTCCATACCAAATGCTCCTTTTTCCATCAGATAACAGTCAAAAGGATGCAGCTGGGTACGCAGAACGACCGGCACGGGCTCGCGTCGGTACTGGCTGGGCGTGAGGCCGTAGATGTCCTGAAAGGCGCGCGTGAACGCTTCGTTGGACGAAAAGCCGTACTCGAGCGCGATGTCAAGCAGGGTGCGCCGGGTGTCGCGCACCTGTTGCAGGGCAAAGGCCAGCCGCCGCGCGCGCAGATAATCGCGCAGGCGAAGACCGGAAACTTCCCGGAAGCGCCGGGAGATATAGGACTCGGAATAGCCGAATTTGCGTGCAAGCGCCGTAAGGGTCAGCGCTTCGTTCTCGCCGCGGCGGATACACGCATCCAGCTCGTCGATGAGCAGCTGTAGTTCACGATACCAGGGGCTCATGCTGCCGCCTCCTTTTGCTGTTTGCGACGAGTATAACTGTACAGTGGAAAAAATGCTTGATTTTTCTTGCGCAGTTTTACCGCGCGGCGGGCATTTTTGCGCGCAGACGGCGGAAAATGAGAACAAAGCAGAGAATATGCACCGCCAGCGTGATGGCCCAGCTGACCGGATAGGACAGGTACAGCGTCCACAGATCGTGCCGGGCGCGGAAGATGGTATAGATCCACAAAATGCGCAGCCCACACGCGCCAAAGACCGACACGACCATGGGCGTCCAGCTGCTGCCAAGCCCGCGCACCATGCCGCAGCACGTCTCCATCAGGCCGCACAGCACATAAGTCAGTCCCAGACACGTCAGGCGGATCATGCCGCTGGCGATGACGTGGTCGTAGGCCGGGTCGGTGCGCGCAACGTAGATGCTCAGAAGCTGCGGCCCGAAGCCGTACAGCACGGCACTCAGCGGCAGACCGATGCACAAAACGGTCAGCACACAGTCGCGGTAGACGTGCGGAATGCGCTCGGGTTTGCCTGCGCCGAGATTCTGGCTGGTGAAGGTCATGGCTGCGTGGTAGACCGCGTTGCAGGCGGTATAGAGGAACGCGTCGAGGTTGGCCGCGGCGGTATTGGCGGCGATGACTTCCGAGCCGAAGGAGTTGATCGATGACTGGATGAGAACGTTGGAGATGTTGAAGATCACCGATTGCAGCCCGGCGGGCAGACCGATCTGGATGATGCGCACGGCCTCTTCCATGCAGAAGCGGAGCTTTTTCAGCTGAAGCCGGGCGCAGGTATCCTGCCGGGCCAGACATACAAGTACCAGTCCCAGCGCAACATACTGCGACGCGACCGTTGCGATGGCAACGCCCGCCACACCAAGGCGGCAGACGATCACGAAAAACAGGTTCAGACCTACGTTTATCACGCCGGAGACGGCGAGGAAGAAAAACGGTTTTTGCGTATCGCCGAACGCGCGCAGCACCGCCGCGCAGAAATTGTACAGAACCAGCGCCGGGACGCCCAGAAAATAGATCTGCAAATACAGATCAGACAGCGGGAAGACATCTTCGGGCGTGCCCATGAGCCGCAGCAGCGGACTGGCCAGAAAGAAGCCGAGCAGGAACACCACGATGCCCAGACCAAGCCCCAGCAGAACCGCCGTGTGGACGGTGCGGCTCACGCGTACTTCGTCCCGGCAGCCGAGATAGCGCGCAACGAGGATATTGACCCCGACCGAGATGCCGAGGAACGCGCCGATGAGCAGGTTGATGAGCGATGACGTTGCGCCCACGGCGGCCAGCGCGGTGCTGGAGTCAAATTTGCCGACAACGATGACATCGGCAGCGTTGAACAGCAGCTGCAAAATGCCCGTCAGGGCAAGCGGAACGGAAAAACGGATGATCTGCGGCAGAGGCCGCCCTTCGATCATGTTGACGGTGGCTGCATTGCGGATTCGCATGATAACGCGTTCATCTCTCTTTCGAAAACATTCCAGGGTGGTGCGGCGGGCGGCGTGTGGGAAAAACGCAGGCGCTGGCCGCTTTGCGGATGGCAAAACGCGATGCAGTACGACCACAGGCCAAGCGGCCCGTCGGCGCTCGCGCCGTATTTTTTATCGCCGTACAGCGGCAGGCCGCGCGAAGAAAACTGCGCGCGGATCTGATGCGTGCGGCCGGTCAGAAGAACGATATGAACAAGACTCAGGCCGTCTCGCTGCGCCAAAAGCCGATAGCGCAGCTGCGCCGGGCGCGCGTCAGGGTCGGACGGCCGGGCAACGACGGTGCGGCGGGTGCGGGTGTCGCGCCGCAGACAGTCGGACAAAAGCCCCTGCGGTGCGTCGGGAACGCCCTGTAAAACGGCGAGGTATTCCTTTTCAAATTCGCGCCGCTGCACCTGCTGCGAAAGCAGGCTGTCGGCCATGCGCGAACGGGCGAAGACCATCACGCCGCCGACCGGCTGGTCGAGCCGGTGGACGGTGCGCACACAGCCCGTCTGCCCTTCACCAAGCGCGCGGCGCAACAGCTCCGGCATTCCGCCGGGGCTGTCGGTGGACACAACGCCCGCCGGTTTGAGACACACGACGATGCGCGCGTCGGAATATAACAGCTCCATACGTGTGCCTCCTTTCAAAATGTCTGCTGCCGCGAACAGTATAGCACGTTTTTGCCCGCTTGCAAGGAAATGTCTTAAAAATTCTTAAAAACCGCGCGAAGCCCGGGGCAGATATGATACAATGTATTGTGAGAAAAAAGCTGCGCGCACAGCGCAGAGGAGGAAATGAGCATGGACGAAAACATCTGCATCCTCATTGTGGATGACGAACCGGATATCCGGCAGATTTGCAGAATCCTGCTGGAAAAAGACGGGTATACCGTGTTGGAAGCGGCAACGGGGCTACAGGCCGTGGAGCAGGTGCGCACAAACCCGGAACTTGACCTCATTTTGATGGATGTGATGATGCCCGATCTGGACGGGTTCGACGCGTGCAGCCGCATCCGCAGCTATTCCACCGCGCCGGTACTGTTCCTCACGGCCAAGACGCAGGAGAGCGACAAGCGCCGCGCGTATGACGCGGGCGGAGATGATTTTCTGGCCAAGCCGTTTTCGCATTCGGAGCTGATGATGAAGGTCGAGTCGCTGCTGCGGCGCTACCGGGTCTACAAGAGCAAGTCGAGCGGGCGCACCCTGCGCCCGGGCATCGTGCTGGAAGAGGAAAACCGCCGGGTGCTGCTGGGCGGCACGCCACTGGAGCTGACGGAGACGGAGTTTTCCATTTTGCAGTGTCTGGCAAACAATCGCGGACACGTGGTATCGGTGCGCACGATCTATGAGACGGTCTGGCATGAGAGCTATATGCCGACATCGAGCAACACCGTCATGGTACACATCGTAAATCTGCGCAAAAAGCTCGAAGAAGATCCGGCCAACCCGCGCCTGATCCGCACCGTATGGGGAAAGGGTTATCAGATTGACTGAGAAAAAGCATTTTTTGTCACTGAGCGTCAAGCCGCTTTTCGTGCTGCTGTTAGGGCTGGTGTTGGCGGTGAGTCTGGGGCTGCTGGTCGACGGGGTCGGACAGGCGCTCATCGAGCGGCACTACCTCAGCCCGACGGCCGTGCGCAGGCGCACGGACACGGCCGCGCAGCAGTTACAGAGTTTTGTGCGGCAGAATGGCCTGTCCAGCCGCGATACGAACGCGCTGGCGCGCTGGGGTGAGACGAACCAGGACTATTATGTGCTGCTCTACCGCGACCAGAAGCTGATTCTGGAGATCGGCTGGTGGGGCGTCGACAGCGCAGCTGTCGACGCGTATCCGCTGCGTGAGCAGACGGATACGAGCTATCCCATCTTGTTTCTCGACGGCACGTGCTATGCCATCATCTATGACACGTCCGATGCGCAGCTGTACAATCTCGCGCGCATCGGCGCGGTGCTGGTCGGGGTTGTCGTGCTGGCGCTGACGCTTTTGCGCTATAACCGGCGCGTGACGCGCCGGGTCGTGGCCGTCAGCCGTGAGGTGCAGTCCATCGAGCAGGGCGATCTGTATTTGCAGCTGGAAGCAACGGGCAACGATGAGCTGTCTCAGCTGACGCGCAGCGTCGAGCAGATGCGTTTGTCGCTGCTGCGCAAGACCAGCGAGGAACAGCGCGCCCTGCGGCAAAACAGCGACCTCATCGCCGCAATGTCGCATGACATCCGCAATCCGCTGACGGCGCTTTTGGGGTATCTCGATCTGGCAAGGAGCGGGCAATACCGCTCGCAGCAGGAACTCGACGGCTATCTCGCCGCCGCCTATGGCAAAGCCGAGCAGCTCAAGGTGCTGACTGACGAACTGCTGCGGTATTCGCTGCTGTTTGGCTGCAACGAGCTGCCGATGCAGCCGGAGCGCTATGACGCTGCGCTTTTGCTGGAGCAGCTTCTCGGCGAGAGCCGTGTGCAGTTGCAGCAGCAGGGCTTTACGGTGCAGCTGCTTTTGCCGCAGCAGCCGTGCCGGATCGAGGTGGACGTGAGCTATCTGCGCCGCGTGCTGGACAATCTGTTTGACAACATCCGCAAGTACGCAGACCCGGAAAAGCCCGTGGCCATTGCGGTGCTGCATGAGGGCGCTTCGCTGCACATCTGCCTGTCGAACAGCGTCAACACCGCGCGTACACGCATCGAGTCGAACAAAATCGGCCTTCGCACGTGCGCGAAGATCATGGCGCAGATGGGCGGGGGCTTCTCGCGGTATACAGAGAATGGAAAATTCACGGCAGAGGTGATCCTGCCGACGCTGACAGACGAAAAAACTTCTTAAAAATCTATGAAAAATGCAACCCCGGTCTTTTCTTTGCGTCTTTCTTTTGGTATGATACAAGCAACAAAATAGGTGAGTTTTGGACGCGGGTCTGCACAAGATGTTGCGACCCTGATGAAAAAGGAGCGAAAACTATGCAATACAAACGTGTGCTGGCGCTGCTGTTGGCAGCGGTGCTGCTCGTGGGGCTTCTCGCGGGGTGCAGCAAGAAATCGGAAACGACACCGGACGGCGAGAAAAAGCCCGGCAGTTCGTCTTCGTCGCTGATCGATCAGGCAACGCGCACCGATATGAGTGCAAAATACGCCTACAAGGCCAGCTATCTCGATCTCGATCTGCAAATAAGCAGCAGCATCGAGTGGGTCAACGGCCTGTGCGCTGCGGGTGATAACCTGTACGTAAACGCCTATGTAACCGGCCCGACCGTCACCGAGTCCGACGGTGCGGGCGGCGAGTATTCCTATACGCAGAGCATTTTTACGCTCCTGTTGGTCGATCCGCAGACGGGCGTATGTACCGAGCTTCCCAATTTGCAGCTGCCGCAGGTGCCCGAGGGCTGCGAGGGCAGCGTTGACTGCTACAACGTCAGCGGCGCGGCAGACGGAACGGTCTGGATGCTTATAAACGTCTATGCGACGAAATTCGAGCTGCCGGAGGGCTTTGACCCCGCGACGCAGAACAAATGGGATTATCCGCAGACCGACGCGAGCAAACCGTATCTGCTGCACGTAGCCGAAGACGGCTCGACGCTTGCGCAGATCGACCTGTCTGCCGTCGGCGAGGGTGAGGCAGCGGACTACAGCTACATCGATAACTTTGTCGTTGACGCGCAGGGCAATCTCTATGCCTACGCCTATCCGAACGTTCTCGTGCTTGACGCGCAGGGCAAGCTGCTCTTCCAGCTGGATAACTCCGAAAACAGCGGCAGACTGTGCGCCATGCGTGCCGACGAGGTCGGCATTCTGTGGACGCAGTATTCCGATGACCCGAACGGCTCCGAAGACGACGGCCACTACTTTACGCCCATCGACCTTGCCACAAAGAGCTGGGGCGAAGCGCGCAAGGTCAATCTCTCGGTCTGGTCGGTGATGCCCGGTGACGACGTATACGACTACTACTATGAATACAACTACAACATCTACGGCATCAACAGCCAGACGCAGGAAAAAGAAAAGCTCGTCGACTGGATGGAGTGCGACGTGGACATCAACAACATTTCCGCTACGGCGATGCTCGCCGACGGGCGTGTAGCGGCGCTGCGAAACGACTGGAGCGGCGATACGCGAACCTATGAACTGGTCGTTCTGAACCGCATTGACGCGTCCGAGCTGCCGCAGCGCACCGTCCTGACGCTCGCGTGCTACGGGCTGGACTGGGATCTGCGCAGCCAGATCGTCGAGTACAACAAGACCAACGAGCAGTACCGCATCAAGATTCTGGACTACAGCGAGTTCTCCACCGATTCGGACTACTACGCGGGCGTGACCAAGCTGACGACGGAGATCATCGGCGGCAGTGTGCCGGATCTGTTCCTGTGCGGCGGCCTGCCCGTCGATAAGTACGCCGCCAGAGGCGTCATTGCCGACCTGTATTCGTTCATCGATCAGGATACGACGATGAACCGCGACTATTTCGTGCCGCAGGTGCTTGCCGCGCTGGAAAAAGAGGGCAAGCTCTATAAACTGCCCATCGGCTTCACCGTGCAGACGGCCTACGCGCTCAGCTCCATCGCCGACCAGTACGACACGTGGGACGTGGCCGCCGTGCAGGACGCCATGACGCAGCTGCAAGAGGGCGCGTCGGTCTTCTATTCCGGCTATACCAAAAATGACGCGCTCAACAACTGCCTGACGCGCAACCTTGGCGCGTTCGTCGACTGGACAACGGGCAAGTGTGAGTTTGACTCCGAAGCGTTCCGCCAGATTTTGGCCTTCTGCAACTCCTTCCCGGAAGCAACGCAGGATGACGGCATAGCCTACGCCACCGCCGAAGTCGTGGATGCGGTCGCCGTTGACGATTGGGAGTCCGAAGACAGTCGCATCCGCACCGGCAAGCAGCTGATGGGCTCGCTGTGGCTTTACAGCTTCGACGGCTACGTCTACAGCACCTATTCGCTCAAGGACAAGATTTCCTTCGTCGGCTATCCGTCGCAGGACGGCACGACGGGAAGCTCCTTCGACGTGCAGACCCCGATGGCCATCTCCGCCGTGACCGAGCATCCCGAGGCCGCATGGGACTTCGTCAAGACGATGATCGAAGGCTCCATCGAAGATACCTATTCCTTCCCCATCTCGCAGGCGCAGCTTGACAAACTCGCCGGGCAGGCCATGACAGAGGAGCTGCTCTACGACGAGAACGGCAACACCGTTGACTGGGACGAAGACGGCCAGCCGGATAAGAAAGCGAAGGGCGGCTATCAGACCATCGAGGGCGACGAATACATCTGGCATGACGTCTACGCGCTGACGCAGGAAGACGTTGACCAGATCTTCGACATCATCGACCGCACGACGGGTCTTTATACCTACGACGAGGAGATCATGAACATCGTGACCGAGGAAGTCGCGGCCTACTTTGCCGGTGACAAGGACGTTGCGGCGACCGCCGCGATGATCCAAAGCCGCGTGAACCTGTACGTACAGGAGCAGCGCTAAGATCGTTCCATCCGCAGCAGGCGGGGCTTTGCCCCGCCTGATAAACGCAGTTTTACAGACAATCGATGACCCCGCCGGCCGACGAGGGCGGCACAAAGGAGAGCAAAACCGTGGAGCAGCAATATCAAACCAAGCCCAAATCGCTCTGGCAGCGGATGAACTACAAAGTGCGGGATTTTCTGTCCTCGCTGTTCTTCTCCGGCCCGAGCTTTCTTGGTATGCTCGCGTTTTATATCCTGCCGTTTTTCATCGTCGTGTTCTATTCGTTCACCGTGGGGTTGGCCGATCACAGCTTTGCGGGGCTGAAAAACTACATAAATGTGCTGCAAAACGGCGCGTTCCAGATCGCAGTCAAAAACACCTTCACCTTTACGGGGCTGTCCGTGCCGCTGGCGGTGATCTTGTCACTGGGACTGGCGCTGATGTTAGAGGCGCGCATCCCGCTCAAAAGCCAGTTCCGCACGTTTTTCCTCAGCCCGATGATGGTACCCATCGCGTCCATCATCCTCATCTGGCAGGTGCTGTTCCACTACAACGGCGTGGTCAATGAATTTTTGGCCGTTTTCGGCACGGACAAGATCGACTGGCTCAAATCCGACTACTGCATGGTGGTGGTCGTGGTGCTGTTTTTGTGGAAAAACCTCGGCTACAACATGATCTTGTTCATGGCCGCGCTGAACAACATCCCGCGCGAACTGCTGGAAGTTGCCGAGGTTGAAGGCGCGTCCGCAGCCTATCAGTTTTTCCACATCAAGCTGCGCTACTTATCGCCCACCGTCCTGTTTGTGACCATCCTGTCGATCATCAACTCGTTCAAGGTGTTTCGCGAGATCTATCTGCTTACGGGCAATTACCCCTATGAGGGGCTTTATATGATGCAGCATTTCATGAACAATATGTTCTCGTCTGCCGACTATCAGCGTCTTTCGGCGGCGGCGGTGCTGCTGGTTATCGTCATTATCATCCTCATTGCGCTGCTGTTCTTTGTGGAGAACCTCTTCGGAAAGGACGTGGAAGGATGAGACGGAAAAAGCGCTATTTCTCCCGGACAACGTGCTTTATCCTGTGCGCGGTGTTCGCAGTCCTGTTTTTGCTGCCGACAATTCTGACCATCACCAACTCCTTTATGACGCAAAGCGAGCTGACGGCCAGCTATGGCAAGGTCTTTGCCGACGGCACGGACGGCAGCAGCTATATCTCCGAGACGATCGATTTGAAATTCATCCCGGACAAGGTCAGCTTTTCACAGTATTTTACCGTGCTGCTGAAAAGTCCCGACTACCTGCTCAAATTCTGGAACTCCGTCATCCTGACCGTGCCCATCGTTGCCGCGCAGCTGATGGTCGCGTCCGTCGCGGCCTATGGGTTTACGCGCTGGCGCGGTAAAATTCGCGACGGTCTGTTTTTCTTCTACGTGATCCTGATGCTCATGCCGTATCAGGTCACGTTGGTTCCGAACTATCTCGTCAGCGAGTGGTTCGGGCTGATGGATACCCGCTGGGCGATCTGGCTGCCGGGCGCATTCGCGCCGTTTTCGGTGTTTTTGCTGACCAAGTTCATGCGGCGTATCCCGATGGCCGTCATCGAATCGGCCAAGATGGACGGCGCGAATGAGTGGCACATCTTCTGGAACATCTGCCTGCCGCAGTGCCGCAGCGCACTGTATTCCATCGCCATTCTGGTGTTCATCGACAACTGGAACATGGTCGAGCAGCCGCTCATTTTGCTCAACGACGTGGAAAAGCAACCGCTGAGTATGTTCCTCTCCAGCATCAACGCCGGAGAGATCGGCATCGCGTTCGCGGCGGCGGTCATTTATATGATACCGGGGCTTTTGCTGTTTTTACACGGCGAGGCATATCTGGTCGAGGGCATTGCGCATTCTGGCTCTGTGAAAGGATAAGGGAAACGAAAGTATGGAGAACAGTGTAAAAAAACGCGAATGGGTCAAAACAGCGGCCATTATCTTCCTAGCCGTGCTGTTGGTGCTGACGTTTTTCTCAAAGACGATCATGAATGCGTCCTTGCCCGAGGTCGCGACGCAGCAGGTCGCGACGGGTGCGATCAACGCGCGCATCCGCGGCACGGGTGCGGTCGAGGCCAGCGAGGTCTATAACGTGACCATCAAGCAGACGCGCAAGGTCGCAAGCGTACTCGTGCGCTCCGGCCAGGCGGTGACGGTGGGCGAGACGCTGTTTGTGCTGGAAGCCGAGGAATCCGACGAGGTCGCAGCGGCAGAGGAAGAGCTGGCACAGCTGCAACAGAGCTATGACAAGACGCTCATTGAAGCGGGCAACTCGTCCGCGCAGGATAACTACGACCTGCAAAAGGCGCAGAGTGCCTATAACGAAGCGCTGGCCATCTATAATCAGTATACGAGCGCCGATGCCACGCAGCTGGCCACACAGAAAGCAGCTGCGGAAGCCAAACTCAAGGATATGCAGGCGCAGAAAACTGCGCTGGAAAAACAGCTGACCAAGCTGAAAGCAGAGGACACATATACCGATGCACAGTCCGTGGTGACAGAGCATGAAGCCACGCTCAAAACGCTGGAAGCGGAAAAAGGAAAGCTGAAAGAAACACTCACCATTGCAGACCCGCCGATGTCCGCGTCGTATTACGAGGATCAGATCGACGCTTTAAAGCGCAGATACGTCAATCAGCTTGCACAGTACGACGGGGATTTTATGGCCTTTTACACCGTCTGCGACAAAGACCCGGCGATCATGAAAGCCTGTTACGAGAATCCGGACGCAATGGCAGCGAGAATCGGGGCAGCGACGCCCGTGCCGACCGGTGACGCAGAAGGGACGCAGCCCTATGCGTCGACCGACACCGCCGCAGCGTATCGCGCAGCCTATGAAAATCTCAGTGATTGCTATCTTGGCGGCGGGAATGTAACGGACGGTCTGTTCAAGCTCCAGGATATGATAAAGCTGGCAACGGTCAACGACAAGATCCACGCAGAACAGACAGCCATGGCTTCGGCCAAGACCATCGTGGGAAACTACGAAAACTCGTTTGAGATGCTGCAAGGGCAGATCGACGCGCTCGACGCGCAGATCACCGACCAGCAGACCCACATCGACAAGCTCTCCAGCGCTTCGTCTGCTGCCGAGTCGGTCAAGGCTGCAAAAAAAGCCCTCGAAGACCTCGTCTTCCAGCAGGGGCTTGGTGACTCGTCCTCGATCGATATCGCTGCCGCAAAAGAAAACATCGATAAAAAAACCGCTGAGCTGGAAAAGCTCCGCGCCAATGCCGACGAGCTGGAAGTCAAGGCCAACGTCTCCGGCACGATCGACACGGTCTATGCCGCCGCCGGTAAATCCATCGGCGGTGAGGAGCAGCCGCTGGCCACCATCAGCGTGACCGACCGGGGCTTTACTCTCAAGATCGATGTCACCAACGAGCAGGCCAAAAAGGTCAAGGTCGGCGATACCGCCGAGCTGGTCAACTTCTGGGGTGGCGACGCAAGCGCAACGCTCGAACAGATCACATCCTCGCAGACTTCCGGCAACCGCACCCTCGTCTTCACCCTCACGGGCGACGTGCAGGCCGGACAGAATATCACCCTCTCCATCGGGCAGAAAAGTTCGAACTTTGACGCGATCATCCCGCTTTCGGCGCTGAAAGAGGACGCAAACGGCAAATTTGTCTACGTGATACAGAGCAAAAGCTCGCCGCTGGGCAGCCGCTATATCGCCACGCGCGTATCCGTGCAGGAGCTGGCGCGCGACGATAAGTCTGCCGCCGTCTCCGGCATCAGCGCGGGTGACTTCGTCATCACCACCAGCGATAAGCCCATTGAGGCCGGCAAACAAGTCCGGCTGGCAGACAACGGATGAGCCGGGGGCGCTTTGAGCGGCAGCGCACGTTGCCGCGGCTTTCGGCGGGAAAGCTCATTTTGCTGCTGGCGTGTGTGGCGCAGGCGGTTTTGTCCGTGGGCTGCTTTGCCGCACTGGGAAAGCTGCGCACGACACTCGTGACGCAGGATGCGGCCGAGGTCTGGCGCGGCGAGAGCGAAGAGCGCTTCGCGCAGGTGTCGGTCTTTTTGCCGGTCGACGGCAAAAAGACACTGGATGATATCCGCGCGGCGCGCGCGCAGCTGGAAAACCAATTCGTGCAAAACTCCATGAGCGCGCCGGACGGCGGCAGTCTCTACACCGACGCATTCAGTGGCCAGACAAGCCTGTCCGTTTCCGGTACGTCGCCGGGAACGCTCAACGTCACGGCCATCGGCGTAGGCGGGGACTATTTCCTGTTCCACCCGCTTCGGCTTTTGAGCGGCGTGTATGTGACGGGTGAGGACTATATGGCCGACCGTGTCGTACTCGACGAACAGGCGGCGTTCCAGCTCTTCGGCAGCTGTGACGCCGCCGGGATGGAAGTCACCATCTCCGGGCGCACCTATCAGGTTGCGGGCGTGGTTGCAGGCGAACAGGACTTCGCCACGCAGGCGGCGCGGCAAGCCGCAGCTGATAACAGCGGCGAGAGCGGCCAGACGAGCGCCCGGGCGCTGATCTACATGAGCTACGATGCGCTCAACGCGCTGACCGAGCTGCCCATCGACTGCTACGAGGTCGTTCTGCCGGATCCCGTCTCGGGCTTTGGTGAAGGGCTGGTGGCCGAGTGCTTTTCGCAGGGCAGCGTCGTGCAGAACACCGGTCGTTTGTCGTTTGCGCGGCTCGTGCGCGTGCTGGGTGCGTTCGGCTCGCGCGTGATGACTACCAACGGCGTGGTCTATCCGTACTGGGAGAATGCTGCGCGGCTGGTCGAGAGCTATGCGGCGCTGAGTCTGCTACTGGGCGTGGTGTTTGCGCTCATGCCGGGCATATGCGCCGTTGTCGTGACGGTTCGCTTTGCCGTGAAGCAGTCGCGCGCGGCAGCCTATCGCGCGGCGCGCGCCATCGACACGCGCATCGAGGCGAACAAGCAGAAGCATTACACCCGCAGCGGAATCTGAATGCAGCAAAAACAGCCACGCCGAAAGGCGTGGCTGTTTGATGTAGTGGGAGAAAAGCTCTCTCAGCCGGCTTCGCTGACAGCTCCCCAGAGGGAGAGCCAACGCGCTGCGCGCGCTGATTTCAGTCAGTGCCAAAAAGCGCGGGCACCCGGTTCAGCTCAGGTATTCCCGTTCCAGATCGCGAACCATCTGCACGTAACGCGCTTTGCAGCTTTCGTTGCGTCCGGCAAGCAGGTCTTCGTAGCACGGCGCAAGATAGTCCTCGCGCAGCCGCGCGTAGCTTGCGTGGCGGTCGGAGCAGGTGTTGATACAAGTGACGATACCCGGGGCGATGTTATAATACTCCGCAATGAGTGCCGGGCCGTCGGGCTGCGCAGCCAGATAGCCGTCGCGGAAGGCGCGGAAGGCCGTCAGCTCGGCGCAATCGTCCGGTTTGCCAAGCTCCTGGCACACGGCGGTGGTGATGAAGCACAGACCCAGGAACTTTTTCCGGAAACCGCCGGAGATGGACTCATAATCGCCGAGATAGAACGGCGATTTGGGATAGCGCTCGACCCAGAGCTTTTGCAGCGCGGCGGCAAATTCCTCGCTGATGGGCAGCTTGCACTTGCGCAGCATCGGCACAAAGAAGATGGCGAGGATGATCTTCTCGTCGTCCATGTCGCTCTTGTTGCGCCAGCCGGCAGCCAGCTCGTCGAGCATGGCGGTCGCTGCGTTGGCAAGCTGCGCGGTCTGCTGCGCAGGGTCGATGCCGCGTTGCAGCTCCTGCACGACGGGCGCACAGGCCGTCTCATAGGTATTGAATGCGTCGAAGAACACATCGCGCAGGATTTTTTTCTGGTAGCCGTGGAAGTTGGTGATGCACCAGCCCAGCCGCGCGACGGCGTGGTCATAGTATTCGCTGCGCGCACCGGCTGTCTCTTCGGCGGGTGCGGGCGCGCACAGCGCCTCGCGCGTCAGCCGCTCGCCGCAGTACAGACACGAAAAACTGTCCAGCTCGGCGGGAATCTGTAGCTCATGCCCGCATTTCGGGCAGATATAGGTCATCATTTCAGCCATGGGGGATACCTGCTTTCGTCGGTTTTGTCTATTTTTTCACAGTTTTTGCGGATTGTCAAGGTGTCAAAAGAAGATAGGCCTGCGCTGCATCTGTCTGCGGCTGCGCAGGCGTGAAGCGCCGGACGCAGTACGCGCCGGCATACGACGCTTGCAGACTGTCCGCCAACTCTCTGGGCACGAGATACAGCCGCGCGCCGGAGAGGACTTCTTCAAAGCTTTCATCTTGCAGGGCGTCGGGCGTGGGGCACTGTTCCATGAGCAGCACGTCGCAGCCTGTTTGCTCACACAGCGCGCTGCACAGCGCCGCAGGGGTCTTCGACTGCGCAAGCAGCTGTTCGGCCGCAGCGCCGATGCTGACCGACACGGCGGCCTCGTCGTCAAAGCCCGGCAGGGTAATCCACCCGGTGTAGCCCGCCAGCAAAACCAACGCCGCCGCAGCCGCCAGCGCAGCAGCCGTGCGCCAGAAGCGCCGCTTTTTCTGCCCGGCCTGCGCCCGGATGCGGCGCATAACGTTCTCGTGCAGCTGCGCAGGCGGGTCAAGTGCAGCCGCTTGCAGCGCTTCGTCCGTCAGCCGCAGCTGGTTTTCGATCTCGCGGCACTGCGCACACGAAGCCAGATGGGCTTGCAGCGCGGCAGCCTGTGGTTCGGGTAACGGCGCGTCGAGCTGCTGCTGCATCAGCGCGAGCGCCTCGTCACAGTTCATCGCTTGCCCACCTCCTTTGCTCTCGTGTGATTAGACGCTTGCGCGTCAAAAAAGTTCCGCAGCTGCAATTGCTGTTTCAGCTGCATCCGCGCGCGCGAAAGGCGCGATTTGACCGTGCCGACCGGCAGGGACATGATCTCGGCGATCTGCTCATAGGCCAGCCCCTGCACCACGCGCAGCTGCAAGACCTCGCGCTGCTCGGCCGGCAGCTGCGCCATGGCCGCTTGCAGCGTCTCGTGTTGTTCCCGGAACAGCACCTGCTCTTCCGGCAGCGGCGCAGGATCGGGAACGCTCAGCTCCTCGCCCTCGTCTGCAAGCTCCGGCGCGGCCAGCGTGAGCGAGCCGTGCTGCCGCCGCTTTTCCCGGCGCAGATGATCCAGACACACGTTCTGCGTCAGCCGGTACAGCCACGTGGTAAAGGCCGCGTCAAACTGATACTGCGCAAGCGTGCGCCAGAGCTTTAAAAACACCTCCTGCGACAGATCGAGCGCATCGTCTGCGCTGTTGCTCATGCGGTAGCAGATGTTATATACGGATTTTTCATGCAGCAGCATCAGCTGCTCGAACGCCTCGGCGTCCTTTGCGGCGGCTCGGCGAATGAGCGCGTCATCCTGCAATGGCTTCATTGTAGATCCCTCTGTATCCCTCTTGCAATGGCTTCGACCTGCGCCATGGTGGAGACGGTGGATATCTGTTCTTTGTAATACCCACTGTGCGCCACGCCGCGCAGATACCACGCGAAATGCTTCCTGGCCTCAAGACAGGCAATGTGTTCCCCCTTGTCCTGCGCGGCGAGATCAAATTGCCGCAGCGCAGTTTCCACGCGCTCATACAAAGGCGGCAGCGGCGGCACCGGTTCGCCGCGCAGCGCGGCCTGCGCCTGTGCAAAGACCCAGGGGTCACCAAAGCACGTGCGCCCCAGCATCAGCATCGACGCGCCCGTGCGCGCCTTGCAGGCCACCGCGTCCTGCGCAGTGAAGATATCGCCGTTGGCGATCACGGGGACGTGTACAGCCTCGCGCACGGCGCGGATGCAGTCCCAGTCGGCCACGCCGGAGTAGAGCATGGTCTTCGTCCGGCCATGCACGGCGATGGCAGCCGCGCCCGCCTGTTCGAGCATCGCGGCCAGCTGCGGCGCGTTGCACGAGCCTTTGTCCCAGCCTTTTCGCATTTTGACCGTCACAGGCACACGGACGGCGCGCACGACCGCCTCGACGATGCGTGCGGCCAGCTCCGGGTCTTTCATCAGGGCGCTGCCGTCGCCGTTGTTGACGATCTTGGGCATGGGGCAGCCCATGTTGATATCGATAAAATCCGCGCCGGAGCATTCCAGCGCCAGCGCCGCACCCTCGGCCATGATGGCCGGGTCGTTGCCGAAAATCTGCGCGCCGCAGATGCCGCACGGCGTTTTGTGCAGCAGCGAGCGGCTTTTTTTGTCCTGATAGACCAGCGCGCGCGACGAAACCATCTCCGTCACCGTCACCGCCGCGCCCAACTGCGCACAGATGGTACGAAAGGCGAGGTCGGTCACGCCCGCCATGGGCGCGAGAACCAGCTCGCCGGTAATGTCCAGACTCCCCAGTTTCATGCCGCTACCGTTCACAGCTCCAGCGTGTCGTCCAGATCGATCCAGCTTTGCACCGGCACGACAGTGAAGTCCGTCTCCGTGTTGCGCACCACCACGCGGCGCAGACCCGCGTTGATAATCATCCGGCGGCACATCGAGCAGGAGGTCGCGTCGTGCAGAATCTCACCCGTTTTCGCGTCGCGGCCCACCAGATACAGATCACCCCCGATGCACTCGTTGCGCGAAGCGGAGATGATGGCATTGGCCTCTGCGTGGACGCTGCGGCACAGCTCATACCGCTCTCCGCGCGGCACACACATCTGCTCACGGACGCAGTGACCCAGATCAGAACAGTTCTTTCGCCCGCGCGGTGCGCCGTTGTAGCCCGTGGCGACGATCTCGTCGTTGCGGACGATGATCGCACCGTATTGTCTGCGCAGACAGGTCGAACGCTCCAGCACGGTCTGGGCGATATCGAGATAATAGTTTTCCTTATCAAGTCTCTGCATGGCTGCCGCCTCCTGATGAGAATGTAATGGTAGTATAGCATATTCTTTTTCGCAGTACAACCAAAAACCTTGCCCAACGGCGCGATTTATGGTATACTGCAAAGGAAAACGACGCAAAGGCGGTGAAGAACATGAAAGTGCGCAGGGCGCTGTGTCTGGTGCTGATCGCGGCGATGCTGCTGTGTCTGTGCGTGCCCGTTATGGCCGAGGCCGAGCTGTTTTTCGTCGCCGTCAACGATACCATCCCGCTGACGCTGACGGTCTTCCCGACCTATTCCGGCGGCACGCTGTACGTGCCGTATCAGGTGTTCGACGCGCAGCCGTGCGGCGTAACGCCGTCGTACAACCAGACCAAGCAGACCTATGTCCTGCTCAGCCGCAACCGGCAGATGCTGTTCGATCTGGCCGCCGGAACGGTCAAAACCGAGAGCGGCACGAACACCACGGCCAATGTCCTGTACAAAAACGGCAACCTCTACCTGCCGTTGAGCTTTTGTGCGTCGCATTTTGGCCTGAAGACCACGATGCTAGAATCGGCAGACGGCTATCAAATTCTGCGCTTTACCGACGGCAGCGAGGTCTATGACGATGCGCTGTTCGTGGAAAAGGCCGAGAATCTGATCGCCTACCGCGTTCAGCAGTACACCGGCGGCACCCAGTCAACCGAAAAACCGGCCGACCGCCCCAACAGCGCAGATACCACGCAGGAACCGGTTCCGGAAAAGAAGCCCGCCACGGTCTACCTGGCCTTTACCGACGCGACAACCATGCGGGAGAGTATGCAGGCGCTGGCGCGCTATGACCTGTACGGGACGTTCTTCTTAAGCGCGCAGGAAATCCGCACAGACCCTGCGCTGGTGTTCGAGCTGCTTGCGGCCGGGCACACACTGGGGCTGAATGCCGCTCAGGACGAGGCCGACCCGCTATCCGCGCTGCAAGCAGCAAACGACGCACTGTACGCGCTTTTGTGCCAGAAGACGCTCCTGGCGCTGCTCCCGGCAGGCAGCGAACAGCAGCCGGGCTACTGCTGTTTCTTCCAGCCGCAATCGCCCGTCACCGCCGCACAGGCCGCCGACTCCGAGACAACGCACCTGCTGCTTTGCAGCGGCGATGCCGCGACGCAGCTGTATACGCTGTTCTCTGCCGAGGCGCACACGCTGCAGCTGCTGGAGACGTCGGAACTGAACTGATCGCAGTCAAAAGCGGCGAAAAAGAACGCAAAAAACCGCCTGTTATTGCCATAAAAACCTTTTTTGCAAAATTGCAAAAAAACACTTGCTTTTTGCGCAAAGTTCTGCTATAATCAATCCCGCCGATGGGGGTATAGCTCAGCTGGGAGAGCGCATGACTGGCAGTCATGAGGTCAGCGGTTCGATCCCGCTTATCTCCACCAAAGAAGCAGCTACATGACGTAGCTGCTTCTTTTTTTGTTTTACATCTGTCGATGCGTTTTCCCGTTTCACCCGATCTGCCTGCAAAAAAGAGACAAGAGCGTTTCGCGGCTTGCCGCGAAACGCTCTTGCAGCTTGCTTGCAGAGCGTGTATAATAGAGTCGAAACACAAGGCAGATGGCGTGTCGTGCAGAAACGATCCGGCTTATCCTGATATGGGTCTGGGGAATCAACATGGGAAACAAGAATACAAATCTACAGTTCGCGAAAAAACTCAGAGACGATGAGTTCTACACGACATATGAATCCATCCAGCGGGAGGTTTTTCACTACACGCGGCATTTTCAGGACAAAACGGTATTGTGCAACTGTGATGACCCCTATGAATCCAACTTCTGCAAGTTTTTTCTGCGCAACTTCAACGTCTTGAAGCTCAAGCGGCTGATCTGTACATCATTTGGTGCGTCCAGGGTTCTTGCGACGCAGCTTCCGCTGCTCGACACGGCGCGCCAGCCGCTACAGGCCGGAAACGGATATGTTCTGGACACAACAAAATTCTGCGACAGCGATACAGAACTGTCCGATGCGTTTATTTCGCATTTTTTGACGCAGACTCCCGTCATTCAAAAGCTGAACGGAAACGGAGACTTTCGAAGCGCGGAGTGCATGGAGTATCTGAAACAGGCGGACATCGTGGTGACGAACCCGCCGTTTTCCCTGTTCAAAGAGCTTGTGGCCGCGCTCGTTGCGCATAAAAAGTTCTACCTGCTGATCGGCAATCAAAATGCACTGACATACAAGGAAATCTTCCCCCTGATCCGGAACAATGAAGCATGGACGGGATATCAGTTCGGTGAGATGCAATTTCGTGTGCCGGACTCGTCCGAACCGAGATCGACACGGTATTGGGTGGATGAGAGCGGACAAAAGTGGCGAAGCCTTGGCAACGCCATGTGGCTGACCAATCTGGATAATGACAGACGGCATACGTTTTTAACGCTGACGAAACCATACGACCCGAACGAACACGTCCCATACGATCAATTTGATGCCATCCATGTCAAAACGATCCGGGATATTCCGTATGATTACGCGGGGATTATGGGCGTACCGATCACCATCATCAACCGCTACAACAGTGCGCAATTTGAGATCGTCGGCGAGGCCAATCACGGCTCGGACAACGAATATGACCTGTTCAAGCCCACGATTGGCGGCAAGGAGGTGTTCAAAAGGATCTTGATCCGGAACAAAAACCCGAAGACGGCACCGACCCGGAGATTCCGGATGCTGGATCTGTTCAGCGGCGCGGGCGGCCTGTCTTACGGAATGGAGAAAAACACACGGTTTGTAACGGAAGTGGCGCTGGACTTTAACGACAAGGCACTGGCCACGTTCCGGCACAATATGCCGCATACGGAAACAATCTGCGGTGACATCCGAGACGCATCGGTAAAAAAGCAGGTCATCGAGGCCAGCAAGCGAAGAAACGTCAACATGGTGATCGGCGGGCCGCCGTGTCAGGGGTTCTCGCCGAAAGGGAAAAAACTCGGGCTGGAAGACCCGCGCAACTACCTGTTCCACGAATATCTGAGTCTTGTCGCCGCGCTTGAACCGGAAGTCTTTGTCATCGAAAATGTCAAGGCGCTGCTGTCTACGTCTGCCGGCTGGTTCAAAGAGCAAATTCTCGAACGGGTCACGCAGATGGGATATCGGGTGCGCTACGGTGTGCTTACGGCCTCTGACTTTGGCGTTCCGCAGACCAGACAAAGGGCGATCTTTATCTGCTCCAAAAGCGCCTGTGTTCCGCTGCCGGAGCCGATTTGCCGCGAGCCGGTCACGGTTCGCGACGCGATCAGCGATCTTGCGTACTTGAACTCCGGCGAAGGCGCATTTGAGCAAGACTACACGACGAAACCGGACAGCGAATATCAGAAGAAAATGCGGGCCGGAAGCACCGCCCTTTATAATCACAAGGCATCCGACCATGCCGAGATCGCCATCCGGAAGCTACAGATGATTCCGCCGGAATGCGGAAAAGAACACCTGCCAAAAGAGCTGACAGGCAATCAGCAGTTTCGCGGTACGTGGGGGCGGCTGAAATGGGACGCTGTCTCCCCGACGATCGACACGCGGTTTGATGCTGCGTCAAACGGCACGAACAACCATCCGTTTTTGCACCGCGCCATTACGCCGCGCGAAGCCGCAAGGCTGCAATCCTTCGACGACAAATTTGTTTTTCTGGGCGCAAAAGTTTACATTCGGCAGCAGATCGGCAACGCCGTGCCGCCGCTTCTGGCAAAAGCAATTGCAGATCAAATCGATTCGGTATTAGGAGGATGAACTATGGATACAGAATTGCTGCACTTTTTGGAAACTGAGGGCTGCTTCATTGAAGCAGAAGCGAGGCCGGGCAGAATGCGAAATTTTATCGCGTGGTACAATGAGACATATGACCAGACGCTGTCCATCGCGGATGACGGCGTGATTCTCTTGCAGGAAGATGCGAACAAATGGGGACTGGAGCTGCGACTCTATGTCGGAACGTGTCCGCCGCCAAATGTAAGAGCGCTCGGGTTCACCTGCAACGATGCGTACCGAAATGATTATCCTTACCGGCTGAATGACAATGACGTGGTAATGGCGCTGTTTGAACGCGGCTACAGAATCGGCAGAAATTGAGGCGCAGAAGATGAACGTTGAGATGGCTTACCTGCTGGGAATGATCTTCGGCAATGGTGAGATCCAGCGCGGAGCGACATCCACTCGCGTCACCATTGACATTCCCTATAAGAATCTGTATACCGAGGACAAAAAAGACGTCGCGATCTATGTCAAGGCCAGCATCGTGGACATTCGCGCGATCGTTGAGCCGCTGATCGGGCATAACGTGGCCGTTTCCGAAACGAAGTATGCAACGAAGCTGTCGTTCACAAAGCCCAACGAAGAATATGTCATGCGGGAGATCATGCGTTTTATCGGTGCGGGCAGTCACCACACCACGATGAAGATGAACGACGAGCTTTTTTCCATCACGACCGATCAGAAAAAGGCGCTGCTGCGCGGCCTTGCTGACGTTACCGGCTATATCAGACGGAGCAACATCGCCTTTGGGCAGGATGGCGCGCATCGGGTCTATATCGAGATTCCCGGAAACTGGCAAATGGTGATCGACGTTGCCAATCTGCTCAAGGCCATCGATGTGCCCGTGCAGACGATCGATTTTGGACATCCAAACTTCCGGGACGCGAATGTGAAAAAGTACAACAAGGGCAAACCGGGCTACTGGAAGAAAGAACACCAGATCAAGATCTTCGCCAATGAATTTCTGCCGGTCGGGTTCAACATCCGGCACAAACAGGACGCGCTTGTCGCATACAGCGAAGAACTGCTGGCGTTCATCGACCCGGAAAAAACGCATCGATTCTACTGGGAAAAGCCGACCCGCAGAAAGAGCAAGCCGCCCCATCCGGCGGAGCATGACCCGTCCTTGCCGGATGTGATCCGCGGCGCGCATTTTGATTCCTGGACGGACTTGGCGAAGGTGCTGGGATATGGAGCATAACGTAAGAAGCGAATTTGAACTCTATGAACCGATGCGCCTGTGGCTGGAACGCCATCTTGCGGATACGCACAAGGGCGCTGAGATCATCGCCGTCGATGCACACGCCAGAACGCTCGATTTGTTTCTGGAAGCATACGGGGTCATAGAGCGCTACCCACAGGTCGTGGGACTGGATATCCAGATCGATGTGCTGGGCATCGTGAAGCAGCGCAGAAGCGTCAGCCTTGCGTTTATCGAGGCGAAGAAGACCCCACTGACTTTGCGTGATCTGGGGCAGCTCTGGGCGTATTGCCGGCTCTGTGACCCGGCAGAGGCCTTTTTGCTGTCGTCTGCCGGAGTGGGCAGTCTGAACAAGATTCTCGTGAATTTCGCGCGGGAAGACCTGCTGGACTTTGGCCAAGGGAAACAGATCAAGAAGATGCAGGTCGGCAAATGGGATCTGCATACGAACGCGATCGACTATAAAACGCTGCTGCCCAAGCTGTAACGCAGCCGCCAGCCGGCTTGCAAGCCCGACACGAACACAGCGCTCCTGCCTCACGGCAGGAGCGCTATGTTCGTCAAGACCCGGTCAAAAAGGCTGCCAAGACAGTGCAGCCGGGAAAGAGTTCTTTTCGACAGATTAAAAACCCCGAAATCCGTAGATTTCGGGGTTTTGATGTCGTTTTGACTGAAAGATGTCGGAACTCAGCGCTTGCTGAACTGCGGAGCGCGACGGGCGGCCTTCAAGCCGTACTTCTTTCTTTCCTTCATTCTCGGGTCGCGGG
>CAYSTN010000028.1:0-23571 GCA_964434135.1 uncultured Oscillospiraceae bacterium | reverse complement strand
GTCTGCGCGCCGCGTGCCTTGTGCGCGGCCAGCAGCTCGGAGAAGATCTTCATGCCGCCGTCGATGGTCTTGGCGAAGTTCTCCTCTTCGGTGCGGATGACGCGGGTGATATAGGACTGCTTTTCGCGCAGCTCGGGATACTGGCACTCGTTCTCATGCACGACGGTATCAACGACCTGATACAAGAACGGCTCGTTCACGCCCAGCAGCTTGCCATGGCGCGCGGCGCGGCGCAGCAGGCGGCGCAGGACATAGCCGCGGCCCTCGTTGGAGGGCAGAATGCCGTCGCAGATCATAAAGGTCGACGAGCGGATGTGGTCGGTGATGACGCGCAGGGAGATATCGGTCTTTTCGGATTCTTCGTAGTGCGCGCCGGTCAGCTGCGAGACTTTGTTGGTGATGTTCATGACGGTGTCAACATCGAACAAAGACGCGACGTTCTGGCACACGCAGGCCAGACGCTCCAGGCCCATGCCAGTGTCGATGTTTTTCTGTTTCAGCTCGGTATAGTTGCCGTGGCCGTCGTTGTTGAACTGCGAGAAGACGATGTTCCAGACTTCGACATAGCGGTCACAGTCGCAGCCGACGGTGCAGCCGGGCTTGCCGCAGCCGTATTGTTCGCCGCGGTCGTAGTAGATCTCGGAACACGGGCCGCACGGACCGGAGCCATGCTCCCAGAAGTTGTCCTCTTTGCCAAAGCGGAAAATGCGGTTTTCGGGAATGCCGATCACGTCGCGCCAGATGGCGAACGCCTCATCGTCGGCCGGGGTCGTCTCATTGCCGGCGAAGACGGACGGATACAGCCGATCCGGCTCGAGGCCGACCAACTCGGGGCTGGTGAGAAATTCCCAGGCCCAGGGAATGGCTTCCTGCTTGAAGTAGTCGCCAAACGAGAAGTTGCCAAGCATCTCAAAATACGTGCCGTGGCGGGCGGTCTTGCCGACGTTGTCGATATCGCCGGTGCGGATGCACTTCTGGCAGGTGGTGACGCGGTGGCGCGGCGGCTCCTGTTCGCCGGTGAACCACGGCTTCATGGGGGTCATGCCTGCGTTGATGAGCAGGATGGACCGGTCATTCTGCGGGACGAGGGAAAAGCTGGGCAGACGCAGATGTGCCTTCGTCTCAAAGAATTTGAGGTACATCTCGCGCAGCTCGTTCAGGCCGTAAGCCTTGTGTGACATGGTTATGATCTCCTTCTTCGTAAACTTTACCTAAAATCAAAAACCTCGCCCCCGGATACAGGGGCGAGGTCATTCGCGGTACCACCCTGATTTTGCCCAAACGGGCAAATCTCAGCTCTTCTGTATCGGGAAGAACCCGCCGCGCTCGTCGCGCGGCCGCTCAAAACCGGCTGCATCACTTGCCAGCGGAAGGGCTTCCACCATCCCCTTCTCTCTATGCGCGGCGCGGCAATGCTCTGTTTTTCTTCGCGGAGTAACCAATATTGATGGTATTTTACCACATTTCGCAGCTTTGTCAACCGTTATTTTTATCCGCTTCGCGTGAAAAGCGCAGCTCGGCTTTAAACAGATCTGCGTCAATTTGCAGATCGAAGCTGCCGCCTTGCAGCTCGGTCAGACTTTTTGCGATGGACAGTCCCAGTCCGCTGCCTTCGGAGTGGCGCGAACGGTCACCGCGCACAAAGCGCGCCATCAGCTCATCCGCCGGTAAGTCCAGCTCAAATTTGGAGATGTTTTTGCAGCTGATGACCACTTCCCGCTCACCGGCCACACAGGTCACATAGGCGCGCGTTCCGGGCATGGCGTATTTGCAGACGTTGCCAAGCAGATTTTCCAGCACGCGGGACAGCAGCTTGCCGTCAGCCCGGATGAGCGGCTGCGAGGGTGCGGGCTTGAAGACCGGCTCTACGCCCGCAGCCGTGAGGCGGTCGTTGTATTCACCGATGAGCTGATTGAGCAGGACGTTGACATCCGTGGACGAAAGATGCACCGGCAGCGCGCCGGAAGACGCTTTGGACGCTTCGACCAGGTCTTCGGTCAGCTTTTTCAGCCGCGCGGACTGGCGCGAGAGAACGGCGAGATACTCGCGCGCCTGTGCAGGCTCGATGTTCTGCTTTTCGAGCAGATCGACGTAGTTGACGATGGACGTCAGGGGCGTTTTGATGTCGTGCGAGACGTTAGTAATCAGCTCTGCTTTCATGCGTTCGGCGCGCGTCTGCTCGTCGACAGCCTTTTCGATGCCGGCCTGAATGCTGTGCAGCGCCTGTTCATGCGCGCGCAGCGCGGGCAGCCAGCGCGGGATGGGTGCGCCGCCGGTGGTGCTTTGGCCGTCTGCGATGGCCTGACCGGTTCGTTGCAGCCGACGCAGAGCGGAAACGACAAACGCGAGGGCAAAGGTAAAGACCAGATGGGTGATGAGCCACCAAACTGCGCCGGTTTCGCTGAACGAGTCGAGCGCAACAAGCAGGAAAAAGTCTATCACGCACCAGCCCAGCCAGATGAGCATCGTGCGCCAGATCAGCGGCAGGCGCACCAGCGCCTGTCCGCACCAGCGAAGGGTGCGCCAGATGAGGGTATTTCGCAGAAGGCCGGGCTGTTTGGCGCGGGCAGCAAAGGACAAAACGAAGGCAAGCGCGCAGACGGCAAGCGGGATCAGGCGCAAAAGGTTCTCCAAGTCCCCGTAAAAAACACTCTGAAACAGCGCAACGCCTGAAACCGCAGCGAGCAGGACAAGCGCGGTAAACAAATCGAGCGGAATGCGGTGCAGCCAGCACAGGTAAATGCCGTCAACGCCCTGCTTGTGCCCGGCGGCGCACAGCAAAAAGATGAAACACGCGAGATCTGCGGCAAGGAAAAAGATCGCCAGCACGATCAGCCAGCCGCGCGCGGCAAGCAGCCGCTCGAGCCACTGCATCGAGGTATAAATGCCGTCGCGGACGTTCAGCGGCTCACGCAGATAGGCGTGGAACGTGGCTCCGGGGCTCGGCTCGGCCAGATCACAATGCTCGACGCTGTAGTACGCGCTGTAGCAGAAGGTATAATGCGTGCTGTGGTTGTCACCGCTCGAGAGCAGCAGCGCGCCGGTATCCGTGTCGGTCAGCTCGAAGTAGACATTGGAGTTTCGCGTGGCGTAGCGCTCAAGCAGAAGCTTCAGAGCCGGTTCGTCGTCATAGCGGTAGGCGTTATAGATGTTCAGCGAATCCGTTGCGACCGCCTCGGCCAGCAGCCGTTCGCGCGCAGACGTGCGCAGCGCCTCGCCGCCGTCAAAATACGCCTCGCCAGAGGCCAGAACGGCAATGCCCAGAAGCGACGCAGCCAGCAGCGCGGCAAACACAAACAGCAAAACCAGAGCCGTGCATTTTGCCCAGAGTTTTTCGCGCAGGTGTGTCATAGTTTCCCCCCTTCGAGCTTATAGCCCTTGCCCCAGACGACCTTGAGATAGCGCGGCTGCGACGGGTCAAGCTCCAGCTTTTCACGCAGGTGGCGGATGTGTACGGCAAGCGTATTGTCGACGCTCAGAGGCGGCTCTTTCCACACGGCGGTATAAATTTCCGACGGCGAGAAGACCTTGCCCGGGTGCTGCATGAGGAAATAGAGAATGTCGTACTCCTTCGGTGTGAGCGAAAGCGGTTCGCCGTCCATGCTCACGCGCTTGGCATCGTGATCCAGTTCCAGCGCGCCCACAGTCAGAAGCGAGGGTGTCTGCACCGCCGCGCCAAGCTGCAAAAACCGCCGCAGCTGCGATTTGACCCGCGCGAGAAGTTCGACCGGGTGGAAGGGCTTGGTGATATAGTCATCCGCGCCAACGCTCAGGCCGTGGACTTTGTCCACGTCTTCGGATTTGGCCGTCAGGAGAATGACCGGGATGTTCGAAAACTCACGCAGGCGCGTCATGACCGCAAGGCCGTCCAGGCCGGGCATCATGATGTCCAGGATCGCCAGCTGCACCGGCTCGGTGCGCGCAAGCGTGAGCGCCTGCTCGCCGTTAAGCGCAGTGTGGACGCAGTAGCCGTCCGATTCCAGATAGATCTTCAGCGCGGAGACGATATCCGCTTCGTCGTCACAGACTAAAATATGATACATTGCCGTTCCTCACTTTTCTTCGGTACGCGTTTATCATACGGGAAAACCGATGAACAAACAAGCAGGAAAAAGCTTAAGAATTGATGAAGACGGATTTTTCTTGCATTCGTAAAAAAAACATGATATGAATGAAGAAAAAACAGGAGGGCAAACAAATGAAGGTTTTACTGTTAAACGGCAGTCCGCATCAACACGGCTGCACGGACGCTGCGCTGCGGCAGGTGGCGCAGGCGCTGGAACAAGACGGCGTGGAAGCGGAGATCTTCTGGATCGAAAACGAGCCGGTTGGCGGGTGTATCGCCTGCGGCGGCTGCCGCAAAAACGGCAAGTGCGTCTTTGGCGGGACGGTCAATGCCTTTGCGGAAAAAGCAAAGAACGCGGATGCGTTCGTGTTCGGCTCGCCGGTTCACTACGCGGCGGCTTCGGGCAATGTAACGTCGTTTTTAGACCGGCTGTTTTATTCTGCGCCGAAGGACACCTTCCGCTACAAACCGGCAGCGGTGGTTGTCTCGGCGCGCAGAGCCGGTACGACGGCGGCGTATGAGCAGCTGCTCAAATACCCCGGCATCGCGCAGATGCCGATCGTATCCTCGTGCTACTGGAACAACGTCCACGGCGCAAAGCCCGAGCAGATCGCGCAGGACGAAGAAGGGGTGCGCACCATGCGTGTGCTGGGGCACAACATGGCGTGGCTTCTCAAGTGCATCGCTGCCGGTCAGGCCGCCGGTGTACTGCTGCCCCCGGAAGAACCCCCCGTCTGGACAAATTTCATCAGGAACAACTGAGCGTTTTCAACCCGAGACCAGCGGTCTGCACCGCCGGTCTCGGGTCGTTGTTCATACTCCCACGGCAAAGGCGTATCGAAATCATGAACTAAAAAAACGGAGAGATAGACCATGCTTCACGAAAGAAACCAGTTTGCTGTAAGCAACGATATTGCCGTTTATTACGCAAAGTCTGCAAATCAGGCTCACGGAACAATCACGAACAAAGAACATAGTGAAAAAGTCAGTCAACTCGCCTGTGAATTTGGTGCAGCGATGGGATTGGGCAAGGAAGCAGGGCTTGCCGGACTTTTTCACGATTTTGGAAAATACAGTGTACGCTTCCAAAACGTACTGCGCGGAACGGATATCCATATTGACCACGCTCTGCCTGGTGCAGCACTTCTTTACAAAATCTTCTGTCATTCCAAAAAGTCGTCTGGATATCTCAGCTATAAACCGATTATTGAATCCATTCTCGGCCACCATGACGGACTGGTATCGCTTCTGGACTCGAATACGGCAATTCAGTTGGAGCAGGCAGTGAATAAAGACGATGCAGACAATTGTCCCAGTGGTAAATTACCAGCGCTGCGGGGTCACGCAGAATATCAAAAGGCAGCTCACGCATTTAAAAAGGATTTCCCGGGATTTCAATTCTCAGCCCTTTCTCCCCAAGCGGAACTGACCGATGGACAGGTTCAGAGTATGCTCATCACCCGGATGCTGTTTTCCTGTCTGGTCGATGCAGACTACAGTGTCTCCGCTATGGATGATGACCCGGCTTATTTGGAAAAGAGTACGGGGTCTGCACTGGATGCAGATCTGGCTCTGCAGAAATTGTTGGATTATCAGAGTCAAATTCAGCAAAATTCATCTTCTGCAGAAGCAGTGAACGAGATCCGAAATGCTGTATTTGACCGTTGCGGACAGGCAGCTGCGTCACCAGTGGGTCTATTTACTTTGACGGCTCCAACCGGTGTGGGAAAAACGCTGGCAATGATGAATTTTGCACTGCGGCATTGTAAAGCGCATAATTTGCAAAGGATCATTGTAGTACTCCCCTTCCTCAGCCTTGCGGAACAGACCCAGTCGGTCTATCAAAATATTTTCCCTGAAATTTTGGTGGATCACAGCCAGCAGGTGCTGACGGAGCAGACCCGTGATCTGGCCGCCCGCTGGGCCGCACCAGTCATCATCACCACTTCGGTTCGTTTCTTTGAAAGCTTGTTTTCAGACCAACCCACGGATTGCCGAAAGCTTCACCACATTGCAAACAGCGTTGTTCTTTTTGATGAGGCACAGAGTCTCCCAGGAGAGCTGGCTAAACCTACAGTGAAGGCCGTGCGAACGCTGTGCCAAAACTATCACTGTTCCATGGTATTTTCTACGGCAACACAGCCTGATTTTTCGGGGATACCAAACGTGCAGTGGATGCCCTGGGAAATCCTTCCCGGGAATGCGGAGCTATTTCAGAAAATGCGCCGGGTTTGCGTCCAATGGGATCTGAAAAAGGGCACAGACCGAAAGTTTCTGTCCAGTTTAACCCAAATCGCGGCACAGATGGCAGAAGAAAAAAACGTATGCTGCATTGTAAATCTGCGAAGCCATGCTAGAGTTCTTCTCCAGCAGCTGCTGCAACGCAAAAGCTCTGTGGATGGGGTATACATGATTAGCACAGACTTATGCCCAGGCCACCGACTGGAGCTGGTTCAGGAAATCAAAGAACGGCAAAACAGCGGCAAGCCCTGCTGGGTGGTAGCCACCCAATGTATAGAGGCTGGTGTGGATTTGGACTTTGACGTAATGTACCGTGCGCTGGCTCCTTTGGAAGCCATTGTGCAGGCCGCGGGACGATGTAACCGCAACGGAAGCTGCCAGGGCGG
This sequence comes from uncultured Oscillospiraceae bacterium, assembly GCA_964434135.1. Taxonomy (GTDB): domain Bacteria; phylum Bacillota; class Clostridia; order Oscillospirales; family Oscillospiraceae; genus CAG-170. The sequence goes on along the minus strand of CAYSTN010000028.1, from coordinate 16,878 downwards.
TGGACGGCTGGTCGTGTTTGAGCCGGATGAAAAGGGAGAACTGTATCCCGAGTATTGGTATAGGCAAGCGGCGGATATCGTCAAAGAAATGTGGGCAGACGATCCCGGACTGGATATCCAAAACCCGAAAACGGTTCAGACCTATTATCAAAAGCTGTTTACCAGATATCGGGGTAAGAAAGAACTCGAAAAAGCCCTGAGGGACGAAAACTATGCTGAAGTGGCGAATGCATACCAGTTGATTCCCAAGCGCGGTGTACCACTGATCGTACCCTGGGTCGGGGCCGCGGAACTTTTTCAGGAAATCGCGGAAGCCGAGCGAAACAAAACCGTAGATATGCAGCTGCTGCGAAAGGCGGCACTTATCACCATTACCTGCCCTGATGAGGCGTGTATTCGCAAATTCGCGTCGCCTCTACACCGTGTGCGGCGAGGCCAAATTGAGGAAACCGGGTACTATCTGGTGAACCGGGGCTTTGAGGACTGCTATGACAGCCGGTGGGGGCTGCAATTGGACAGCATTGTGACCAAATATCTCTTTGTCTGATTGTAACAGTCAACGAAAATACAGAAAGTTGAAAGAATGTGTTGCTTTTTCCATAGAGTTTACTATTATAATTATGACACCAAATTTACGGAACGTAGTTTGGTGTGAATTGAAAAATAATAATAATTGTGCCGTGTTTGTCGATCAGGCAAACACAGCGCGTATGGAGGTGAAAACTATGCGTTCAGAAATCTGCATCGAAGTATGGGGTGACTTTGCTTGCTTCAGCCCCCCATGGGCGAAGGTGGAAAGACTGACATACCCATGCCCGACACCATCGGCTTTGCGGGGGTTGCTTTCCTCGATATACATGAAGCCGACAGAGTTCAGTTGGAGAATCACCCGCATTGAAGTACTCAACCCCATACGATACATGAGCTTTATGCGCAACGAAGTCAAATCCAAAGCCAGCAGCAAGGCTGATCTCCCGAAATCGATCCTGTACACAGACGAAGAACGAACCCAACGGCAGACCCAAGTACTCAAGGACGTTCGCTACCGGATCACCGCAAAAATCTGTCCCCGACCGGACTATACCGGCACAGCAGAGCAGCTTTATGCCCAAGCCATGCGGCGAATCCGCACAGGAAAAACCTTTTGCCAACCCTGTCTGGGAATGCGGGAATTTATCTGTTATTTTGAAGAAAGCGACAAAGTGCGCCAGCCCATCGATGTCAGCATGGATCTGGGATTGATGGTATACGATGTGTTTGATCCGTATAACTGCAAAGTCACGAAACAATCCCAATTCAGCTTATCTCTCTACCATCCAGTTATGAATCATGGTGTCATTGAGGTGCCGCCCTATGAAAGCGAGGACGTGCTGAAAGGATGTGACCGGATGTGCTGAAAGCGTTGTATGACTATGGCATTCAGAATGTAGAAGTAATTTCTCCCGGCTTTATGCTAAAGACCATCCACTGGTATATTCTTCTTTCGTCAAATGGCGATTATTTGATGCTACAGCAATGCAAGGATGAAAAACAGATCTGTCCGGATATTGGATCAGATAGTCAAAGCGCGGATAAATGCAATCCTCTGGTGGAAAAGGCTGAAATCATCCTGGGTAAAGATGGAAAAAAGCCAGATTTCTTCCGGCAGCTTCTGCGCGACGGCAGCAGCACTATCCCGACATTCCGGCTCTGCCTACAAGTTCTGGAAACGCCGGAAATCCTGGAAACTATCCGGGATGAAGCACGGAAGCAAAATATCAAGGGAAAGGATCGTATCACATTCCAGGTGGCCGGAAAGCCCCTGCCCAAGATCGATGGAGTCTATGCCTGGTGGGTCAACTATCGCCAGCACGCATCTGCGACTGCCGGGAAAAAAAGCAAAGTGCGGTGCCTGATAACAGGTGCGTTCACGACACCTCTGGATACGGTTCCTGTAATCCATGGCTTACAATCTGTAGGAGGCCATCCGAAAGGTTCTCCCCTGATCTGTTTTGACAAAGCTGCCTTCCAATCCTATGGGCTGAAAAAATGCGCCAATGCACCGGTATCGGAAGAAGCATTTTCCGTTGTCAAGGATGCGCTGAACGATCTTCTGGACGGTTCTCCCGCCATGTACCGCCGGGAAAAGAAGCGGAAGTTTTACCCCGTCGCTCCTGTTTTTGCGGGACTGAAATTCGTTCATTGGTACGACTGTCCCCTTGCCCCCGAGGAAGATTTGATCCATCAGGATCTTTTTGGCTTCACCTGGGAAGAAGATGCCGATGCGGCGGCTTGCGAGGACGAGACAACGCCGTCTCAAGATTTACCCGTTTCCTGCACACAAGCCGATCGGTTGATCCAATCCATAACCTCTGGAGCCACACGGCCAACGCTGGACTGCCAGTATCATATTTTACTGATTTCCGGAGCTAACGGCAGAGCCATGATTCGACGCTATGAACGCGGAAACTATGGAGAACTTCAGCGGAATTTGGAGCTGTGGAAGCAGGACTTGTCCCTGACCAACAACTTGGGAAGCGGATCGATCCGCCCCCATAAGCTGGTTGCAAGGCTGATCCGGTTGGTGAGGAACCAACGTGCCGATAACCTTATCGAGCAGATGAAGAAGGAGCTGGCCGGCATTACACCGGCAATTCTTCTGGCCATTATCAACGGAACGGCTCTGCCGGATACAGTGGCGGCACGGGCGCTGGCCTACATTCATTCCCAAATCTATGAGCAGACAGACCAAACCTTTATCCCGGATGACATCGCCTGTCAGTGGTTGAAGGTGTGGCTGAGTCGCCGGGGCAGAAACAGAAATGAGGAGGTTTCAAAATTGGAGTACTTTAATCCAGAGTATTCAAACGCGGCCTACCACTGCGGCGCGTTGATGGCGATTTACGCAGATTTGCAGCGGGCAGCCATGAAGGATGTCAATGCCGATGTAGTAAATCGGTACTATGCCTCCGCCAGTCGTACCCCGACATTGGTTTTGGGAATCCTGGAACGGATGGCCAGTTTCTATTTGGAAAAGTTAGAAAAGTCAGGAAAGCCCGGTAGCACGAAAAAAAAATGGATCGAAGCCAGGTTGAATCAGGAGTACGCTTTTTTTGATTCGGAAGAGGGAAGAAGACTGCCACATACCCTGAATTTAGAGGAGCAGAGCTACTTTGCTCTGGGTTACAGGCAGATGTGCGCCCAGATCACCCACGATAAGCTGAACAGCAAAGCAAACAGAACGGAGGAAGCATAATATGGCAGCCATTCAGAATCGCTACGAGTTTGTCTACTATCTGGCGTGTACCAACGCCAACCCGAACGGAGATCCGGATATGGGCAACACGCCACGCCTTGACCCGGAAACCATGCAGGGCTATATCACCGATGTGGCCACCAAGCGGCGCATCCGCAATTATGTGCAGATCGCCCACGGTGACGAACCGGGCATGAATCTGCTGATCCAGCAGTCCACCAACATCAATCGCTTCATTGCCGAAGTCAAGCGCGAGGCCGGTGTGGAAGGTGCAAAAAATAAAAACGCAGTTTACGCCGGGCGCAAAAAAGCCTGTCAGCTGTTCTACGATGTGCGTACCTTCGGTGCGGTGATGTCCACCGGGCCAAACGCCGGTCAGGTTCGCGGGCCGGTTCAGATCGCCTTCGGGAAAAGTCTGGATCCCATTCTCCCCTTGGACATTTCTATCAGCAGAATGGCTGTTGCGGATAATATCAAGGATGGAACGGTCGAAGATTATTTAAAGCAGGAGCAGACTGCCGATGCGGAAGCTCTCCGCACCATGGGGCGCAAGCAGCTGATTCCCTTTGGGCTGTATGAAATTCGTGGCTTCATCAGCGCCAATCTGGCGGCAGAAACCGGCTTTGATGACCACGACTTGGACGTCCTGTTCGAGGCGATTATGAATATGTACGAGCATGACCACAGCGCCAGCAAAGGCCAAATGGACGTAGTATCTCCCTTGATCGTGTTCAGGCACGTTGGTACGGATACGGATCTGAATCAGCGCCTCAAACAGGCGAAGCTGGGCTGCGCACCGGCTCATAAACTGTTTGAGCTGATCCGGGTGAAGCGGAAGGACGATCTCCTCTACCCCAGAAGCTATCGGGATTATGTGGCATCTGTACGCCTTGGCAAAGTCCCTGCCGGCGTGGAAATCGGGTTTAAGCCGGACGCATTCAGCCCCATTGTGTGGAACCAGCTTCCGGAAGATGAGAGCTGGCTGGTAAACGAAAATGGATGAACCGGAATATCTTCCGCTGTCCTGGCTGTCTCAGATATGCTATTGTCCCCGTCGGGCGGGTCTGCTGTTGAATGAGCGCCAATGGGCAGAAAACAGCGATACGGCAAAGGGACGGGCAGAACATGATCGGGTTCACACCCAACGCATCGAAAAACGCGGAAACAGCGCAAAACTTTATGCGTATACCGTCTTTTCAGACAGGCTGCGTCTGCTTGGAAAGTGTGACTGCATTGAAGTCAGCTTTGCAGAAGATGGCTGCATGATTCCGGCGGTAGAGCATCCTGTGGTACTTTATCCCATTGAATACAAACACGGAACTCTTCGGGTGGAAGATTCCTATCAAGTTCAGCTTTGCGCACAGGCTATGTGCCTGGAAGAGATGTTCCATACCACTATTTCAAAAGCGGCACTCTTTTTTACATCTTCACACCGCCGTTTCGAGATCGTATTGGACGAGTCGCTTCGCAGCCGCACAGAATCTCTTGCACAAGAATTGCACCACATTCGCCGTGAGCTTTCCGTACCGCAGGAGCTATATGGTTCAAAATGCAAACGCTGTTCCTTAAAGGATATCTGTATGCCGAAGGTAAGAAAAACCTCTGGTGTCTATCTGGAAAGATTGCAGGCGGAGGCGGCCGGAGAGATTAAGGAGACGAGTAAGTGAAAAAACTATTAAATACGCTATATGTCCTTACGCCAGACTCCTATCTGTTTTGCCGCAATGAAAATATCTGCATCCAGATTCAAGGAGAAGAAAAACTGGCGGTGCCCGCACTGACAATTGACAGCATTGTATGCTTCGGAAAAATGACGGTATCCACACCTTTGCTGGAGTTTTGCGGTGAACGGGGAATCAGCGTATCCTTTGTCAGTCCACAGAGTCGGTTTATGGGACGTTTTTACGGACCGGTCAGTGGAAATGTCTTACTGAGGAAACGCCAATACGAAAGCATCAGCTAGGTAGCTTTTTGCAATCAGCTCGTTAAAAATCTTCTTTTGGCAAAACTCCGCAACAGCAAGCTTGTTCTGATGCGTAGTGCCCGCTTGTGCAAATCAGAGGTGGAAAAGAATGCTTTGACCGAAGGTGCTGTGCATTTGGGTACAATTGCAAGAGAACTGCTTACTTGCGAGTCAGTAGACTCTATGCGCGGAATTGAGGGAGCTGCAGCGAATGTTTATTTTTCTCACTTTGACCAGATGATCGCCAATAACCCCGGTGGCTTCCGCTTTGATACCCGGACTCGCAGGCCGCCACGCAATGCCGTCAATGCCGCACTGTCCTTTAGCTATATGCTATTGACCCGGGAGATTCAGTCTGCCTTGGAAACAGTGGGGCTGGATTCTGCTGTTGGCTATTTGCACACGCTGCGTCCGGGGCGGCCATCGCTGGCTTTGGATATGGTGGAAGAACTGCGCGCACCTTTATGCGACCGATTTGTGATGTCACTGTTTAACCGTGGCCAGCTATCGGATAAGGACTTTGAAAAGTGGGAAGAAGCTGTACTGCTGAATGACCGCGGTCGCCGAACTATTCTGTCAAGCTGGCAGAAGCGAAAGCAAGAGGAAATTCTGCATCCATTTCTTGAGGAGAAAGTTCAAATTGGAATGATCCCGTATGCACAGGCAATGTTGCTGGCGCGGGTGCTACGAGGAGATTTGGATGATTATCCACCATTTGTCTGGAGGTGAAACAAATGATGCTGGTGGTAGCCTATGATGTGGATACGACCGATCAGGATGGTGCCAAACGATTGCGGAAAGTTGCGAAGCTTTGCCAGCGTTATGGAATGCGGGTGCAAAATTCGGTTTTTGAAGTGATGGTCGATTCTGCGCAGCTGGCAGAACTAAAAGCAGGGATTCGGAAGCTCATCCATCTGGATCAGGATTCTGTTCGTTTCTACCGTTTGGGAAACAATTATCAGCCGAGAATTGAGGTGATCGGGCGCACCGCCCCCATTGAAGCGGGAGAACCAATTCTGGTATAATGATCTGCGCAAAGCTTTACAGAACAAATTCTGCCGGGAGGTTTGCGCAGAAAAAAATCAATTGAAATCCATTTTTAGCCTGATTTGCTGCATGATAATCCACCAATACGCAAACAGGCAGCTGGATTCTATCAATTATGCACAAAACGGATGAGATCATTTTGAGCATAGTTGCAGTCGCCCCCCACGCGGGGGCGTGAATTGAAATCGGTGGCGCGAAATATTCGCCGGGCAATGGAAGTCGCCCCCCACGCGGGGGCGTGAATTGAAATATAAGGGCACAGACAAAAATATGCGCTGCCGCGGTCGCCCCCCACGCGGGGGCGTGAATTGAAATATCCGCGAAGACGTGGAGCAAGAATACCAGCGCGTCGCCCCCCACGCGGGGGCGTGAATTGAAATGTGGAGTTTAAGCAGCTCAATCACAGCCCGGCGTCGCCCCCCACGCGGGGGCGTGAATTGAAATCGGTACTTGCTCCACGTTGGTAAACAAAGGATAGTTGCCCCCACGTGGGAAGGACGGGGCAAAAAAGCAACGCCGATGCGCAGCACACACAGTGTTGTGGCGTTGATCGACGTTGGAACTGGAAAAGAATCTATGATTATCCCTATTGCAATCACGGCAGAACGAAAAGTTGACGGGGTTCATATGGATGTCAATGTGATTTCCAGTGCCTATGAAAAGAATGCGACAGCGCTTGTGAACGAAGCAATAGCCAAGTTCAACGCCGGAGAGGACAGCATTTTTTATGTAAAGAAAGAAGCCGCGAACCTTCTAAGAGCCGGGGTCCAATACCCTCAACGCCTGAAAGCCGCCGCTTCTTCTGATGGTATTGTACGCAAGTTTAATACAAAAGTCAATATGTCCGTAAAAAATGTTACACAATCGCAACAATTCAAACGCTGGTTTGGCGATTGGCAGAACCACCCGGACCGCGCAAGCAAGGTTGTGAATGCGGACGGAACGCCGAGGGTTATGTACCACGGGACAACGGCGGAGTTTACGATTTTTGACAGAAGCAAGGGGAAAAAGAAAATCCATCTGAACGTCCTTGGCGAAGGGAATTATTTCACGCAAAGACGGCAAGGAGCAGAACGGTATGGAAGCAGAGTCGTCGAAGCATACATAGATATAAAAAATCCGTATGTGTTTGACAACAAAACCTACAACACGACGGCAGACCAAATCGCGGAAGATTTCGGCATTGACCGCACAACATTCACGAGCAGAGATGTGACAAATATCCTGAAAGGACGAGGCTATGACGGCGTGATCTTGTACGATGCTGATGGGAACGTCGTGATAGCAAATGCTTTCACGTCAAACCAAATCAAGAGTGCGACGGACAACGTTGGAACATTCGACAAAGAAAAAGAAGATGCAGCACAAGAACCGTCCCGGGGAGTGACCGTTTCCGGCTCTCTTGCCGACACCACAAGTGCTGCATCTGGAATCAGTATATCCAATCCAAACAAGCCTGTCAACACAAAACTTTCCGCTGCGGCGCAGGGGGCAATCTGGCAGACGCAAAAGGCGTAGAGCATAGAAAAACCCGGTAGCGTTGTCACCCCCTGGGCAGGGGCGACCACGCTGCCGCCAATCCATTCTGATGTGTCTGCCGGTCGGGTGTATGGTGCAAAAACGAATGCAGCCAGACGCAGTCTGCTATCAGACAACAGTACAAATCCAATAGACAAGCCCATACACCACGCTGGCTACCGTGCCGTAGACGATGACAGGCCCGGCGATGACGAACATCTTTGCCGCCATGCCGGTCACAAAGCCTTCGGACTTAAACTCAATGGCCGGAGAAACGACCGCATTGGCAAAACCCGTGATAGGCACGAGCGTTCCCGCACCGGCTATCTTCGCCAGATCGTCATACAGGCTCAGTCCAGTCAAGACCGCGCTCAAAAACACCAAACTCACCGAAGTGGCCGTTGCTGCGTCCTGTTCGCTCAGCCGCAGCGCGGTAAACGCGTTTAAAAGCAGCTGGCCAACCACGCAGATCAGCCCGCCTGTCCAAAACGCGTTGAGCAGGTCTTTCCAAAGCGGTGATCGTTTCGCCAGCCGCGCCACATAGCGGTTATATTCCTTTTGTGTCATGTTCATCCTGTCTGCCTCCTTATCGTGCCGGTAGTATCTGCAAAACAGGTGCTGTCCATGCACCGCCACGTAAGCGGCTGCATACGCTTACAAAAGAACACCGCAAAAAGGAGGCAGATCATTTGCAGCAAACCGGAACGCTCGTCGCGCAATTTGTAACTTCCAACGCAAAGATCCCACTTTTCGGCGCGACACTTGCCATCACGCAAACGCAGCCGGACGGCGCAGAATCCCTGCTTGCCGTCCGGCTTTCCGATTATGACGGCTTTACCGCGCCGTTTTCCGTCTCCACGCCGCCTGCGGAGGATTCCCAGGCAAGACAGACCGGGCAGCCGCCCTATGCGCAGGTCGACGTGCTTGCGCAGTGCGACGGTTACGACCGCGTTCTCGTGCGCGGCGTACAGGTCTTTGCGGATACACAGAGCATCCAGCCGCTTTCACTCATCCCCACGCCGACGCTGCCGCAGCGCTACAGCCAGACGCAGGAATTTGACATTCCTGCGCAGCTGCTTTAGAGGAAAGCTCCATGCCGACTATCCTGCCATACATTCCTGAGACGATTACCGTCCATCTCGGCGCGCCGGCTTCGTCTGCGCAGAACGTCACGGTCAGTTTTTCCGATTACGTAAAAAACGTCCTTTCCAGCGAAGTCTATCCCACGTGGGAACCTGCGGCGCTGCGCGCAAACGCACTGGCCGTCATCTCCTTCGCGCTCAACCGCGTTTATACGGAGTATTACCGCAGCCGCGGCTATCCATTCTCCATCACGTCCGCAACATCCATCGACCAGAAATTCATCAACGGCCGCAATCTCTACGAAAACATTTCCACGCTCGTCGACGAGCTGTTCACCGACTATCTGCGCCGTCAGGGGAATGTTGAGCCGCTGGCGGCAAAGTTCTGCAACGGTGTCAGCACGACCTGCGACGGGCTGAGCCAATGGGGCTCACAGTATCTGGCGCAGGACGGCGCTGATTCCATCGGCATCCTGCGAACGTTTTATGGCGATGACATCGAGCTTGTCACCGACGCGCCGGTGCAAAATGTGTCGGAGTCCTATCCCGGCAGCCCCGTCCGGCGCGGTGATATCGGGGTCAACGTCTCGTTTTTACAGGTCGCGCTCAACGAGATCTCACAAAACTACCCCGCCATCCCCAAGATCACCGTAGACGCGATCTTTGGCGCAGCAACCGAAGCTGCCGTGCGCGCGTTCCAGTCGATCTTCTCTTTGAGTGTCGACGGAATCGTCGGGCGCGCCACCTGGTACGCCATCGTGAGGCTCTACACGGCTGTTCTCGATCTGAGCGAACTGCGCTCACAGGGGCAGCAGTTTTACGGCTATTCGTGGGAATATCCGGCTTCCATCCGACTTGGCGAACAGGGCGCGAAGGTCACGCATCTGCAATATATGCTCTCGGTCATCGCGCAGTTCAATCCGGCTGTCGAGTCCCCTTGCATCAACGGGGTTTATGCCGAAGCGACTGCCGAAGCCGTCCGCAGTTTCCAGCAGGCTTATTCTCTGCCGGCAACCGGCAGCGTAGACCGTGCGGTCTGGGATGCCATCTACGCGCAGTTTTCCGGTATCGAAGACACGGTCTTCCGTGACGGCGCGCTTTTCCCCGTTACGCAGCCGCCTCAGGCTGCCGACTCGCTGCAAGACCGGCTCGCCGTGGCCGCCGCAGCCTTTCCGCAGCTGCAAGCGCAGCAAAAAACCGGCCAGCTGGACACAGCTACCCGGCGAATGCTATCTGAATTTCAGCGTCTGACCGGCCGCCGTGCGACCGGCCTTGCCGATGCGGCCACGCGCCGCGATCTCGATGAACTGCACGTGCTGCTTGCACACGCGCAGACGACCCGCTTTGTGCAGTTTCCCGGCCAGACGCTTCGGCGCGGGATGCAGGATGAAAGGATGCAGCGCCTATGACAGAAGCCATGTACATCGCCCAGCCCATCCGCTCCATGCAGACCATGCTGCGCGTCATTGCCCGCGCAGACAGCCGTCTGCCGGATGTCATACCGGACGGTCTGTTCGGCTCTGATACCGAAGCTGCCGTGCGCGCCTTTCAGCAGGCCTACGCGCTGCCCATCACCTCTACGGTCGACGAGGCCACGTGGCGCAAGCTCGTCTCGGTCTTCACCGAATGCGCCCCTTCGGTTCTTCCGGCAGCGCCTTTGGCGCTGCGCCTTGACCCCGGGCAAAGCTTCGCGCCGGGCAGCCGGAATCTGCATCTGTATCTCATCCAGTCGATGTTTCTCGCCCTCAGGCAACTTTACGCGAATGTGCCCCCGCTTACCGTCACAGGTGTTCACGACGCGCCCTCGGTTGCCGCCGTCATGTGGCTGCAACAGCTTGCAAACCTGCCCGCCACCGGGGCGGTCGATGCCGCCACCTGGGCGCATCTGAGTGCGCTCTACGCGCTTTGCACGGCCAACGGCGAACGCCGCGATTGAAATTCCGCGCCCGATCTGCTACAGTATAGAAAAAAGCAAGGGAGCATTCACGATGAACATTCTCATCTGTAACGTCGGCAGCACGTCACTGAAATACCAGCTGTTCGAAATGCCGCAGGAGCGCGTTCTGGCCTCAGGCGGGGTCGAACGCGTCGGCGCGGGCGAAGGACGCTTTTACGCGAAGACGCACGTAACCGGCGCGCTCGTTGACGAGCGCGCGCACTTCCCCACTCACCGCGAGGCCATCGAGCGGATGCTCGACGAGCTGACACGAACCGTGCTGCCGTCTCTGGACGCGCTCGACTGTGTCGGCTTCAAGGTCGTTCTGGCCAAAGGCATCAGCGGGGTACAATATCTGACCGAGGACGTGCTTTTGGCAATGGAAGCATTCAGCTCCATCGCGCCGGCACATAACCCGCCGTATCTGGCGGCCATCCGGCAGTTTCGCGCGCTGCTTCCCAACACGCCGCTCATCGGCGCGTTTGAAACGGCATTCCACCGCACCATGCCGCCCGAGGCGTATCTGTATTCCCTGCCCATCGAGCTTTCGCGCAAATATGACATCCGGCGCAACGGCTTCCACGGTGCGTCGCTGGAATATCTGTCGCAGTGGGCTTCCGCACAGCTCGAGCGTGAGGATCTCAAGCTCGTCGTCTGCCACCTGGGCGGCAGCGGCAGCATCTGCGCCGTCAAAAACGGGCAGTCGATCGATACCTCGCTCGGCCTGACGCTGCAATGCGGTACGATGCACAACAACCGCTGCGGTGACATCGACCCCTATATCATCTTCTATCTGGTTGAAAGCTGCGGCATGACCCTTGCTGAGGTCAAAGACCTGCTACAAAGCAAAAGTGGCCTGTACGGAATGTCCGGCGGTGCTGGGCGCGACCTGCGCGACGTGCAGGCCGCTGCCGAGCAGGGCAACGAAGATGCCGAGCTTGCCATCCGCGCATACTGCTATTCCATCAAAAAATACATCGGCTCTTACGCTGCCGCCATGGGCGGCCTGGATGCCATCGTCTTTGGCGGCGGCATCGGGCTGAACAGTCCCCTGGTGCGCGCGCTGAGTCTGCAAGGGTTGGAGTTTCTCGGCGTTCGGCTCGACGGCTACAAGAACCGCGTGGCCGTCAGCGGCATGGATATCTCCATGCCGGACGCGCCGGTGCGCGTCTTCATCGTCCACACCGACGAGGAGATCATCGTCGCGCGCAAGGCCATGGGGCTGCTGCAAGCGCGTTAAAAGCGCGCCTGCAAGACCTTATGCATCCGGCTGCAAAGCAAGCAGCGCCGCAAGCAGCGTCTGCATCTGCTCCTGCGTCAGAATTTCATCCGGCTGCTCACACGCATCTTCGCGCACAAGCCCGTTCTCCAGCGCCCAGGAAAACGCCTGCTGCGCAGCCTCATCCAGCGCCAGAATTGCCTGCGGCAGTTCTGGCGCGTCGTTCTTTGCTTCCGTCTCGGCAAGCCCCGCCTGTTTTGCCAGTCCGTAGAGCAGCTGCACCGCCTGCGAGCGTGTCAGCGGCGTTTCGGGGTCACAGAGCGTATCGGCTTGCGGCTTTTCTTCGCCCTGCGATTCGTCCGTTTCCGGCTGCGTCCACACGGCATGGAACGTCGTATCCGCTGTCAGATGCAGCGGCTGCGCCGGGTCGACCTCGATCTCGTCGACCGTGTACCAGCCCGCGAACGCTGCTCCTTCGCGCTGCGGTGCGTTCACGTCCAGCTCATCGAGACTCTGTCCCTGCTCCACGTCGAGCGTGACCGGCTCTTCGTCCGCACCAGACTCGAGCGTCAGCGTATACACTGCCCCCTGCAACGAAAGCTCCGTAAAGCCATTTTCCTGCGCCGCATGGATGCACAGCGTCGGGTCATTGCTCATAAAGTTCTTCGAGAAATCATCGCTGTAGGCGCGCAGCACCTTCTGCCCGTCCTCGCCGCTCACGCCGATGCGCGCCTGCTCGTCCAGACCGGCCTCACCGACCGTCAGCTCTGCCGTCTCGTCGAGCCAGAGATCGTTTTGTGTCTCATCGGCACGGTTGCCGGAAATGTGCGTCGCGCCGCGCAGCTCCAGACTGCCGGCGCAGTACACGCCGCCGCCCAGAATCTGCCGTTCGGACTGCTTCATCTCACCCGTCAGCCGGTTGCCCGCAATCACGCAGCCGTCGAGTACCGCTTTGGCGTTTCCGGCAATGACCACGCCCGCGCCATAGCGCCCGGTGTTATCAATGATGTTCACATCGGTCAAATACAGTTCGTTATAGTCACCCACGCTGATCGCGCCCGCCGTTGCACCGGTCATCCGGCCGCCGGACAGGGCGTTTTTCTCTTTCGCGGCGATATAGGCTTCCTGCCAGGCAAAGCTGCCGTCATCAAAAATCAGCGCACCGCTTTCATCGACATAATAATTGCTTGTGCGCTGCGCGCCGTTGCAGTCGATGATGGTCAGCACGGAAGGCTCTGCGCCCTCGTCGCTGACTGCGACATAGATCAAGCAGCCCTCTGCACCTTCGTCCAGGCAAAGCGTATAGCCATTGAGGCACAGCGTCACCTGCGTGCCGTTTTTCGGCACGCACAAAGGCTGCGTCAGCGCAACGTCCTGCGTCAGATAGTAGCACCCGCTCTCCAGCGTCCCGCTGGTCACCGTCAGCGGCTCAAACGAAGCTTTTACACACGCATCCATGTGGTCGACTTCGTGCAGATGCTTGTCCGCATCTGCTTCTTCATCCTCAGCCGCATTTTCTTCGTCCGTGTCGACATCTTCTTCCGTCTCCACGTCTTCGTCCTCATCAGACGCGTCCGTATCTGTTTCACTGTCTTCCGGCGTGTCGGACGCTGCATCCACATCGGTGCCGGCTTCCTTGCCGGCAGCTTCAGACGTATCCACACTTTCGGCTTCGCTCTGTTCCGTCTGCGATGCAGCCGTATCCGCGGCCAGCGCGCACACGCTGCAGATCGACAATGCCAGCGCCAGCACAAGCAGCAAACTTAGCAGTCTTTTTTTCATCGTGTTTCCTCCTTCGATCCTGTCCGGAGCGTGATTATGTATACCGGAAGAATAGCACAATTTGTCTCATATTTCAATCTTTTTCTCTGATATTCACCAATTTTTAAACTTTTTTCGCGTGAAATCACTAGATATGCCATCCCTGCCGTAGCGCACCGCAATATCTTGTTATTTCTCCGGCTTCGTTGACAGCATTGTGTCAACGTGTTATACTGACTTTCATATCCTTGCAGAAAGAAGGCGCTCCATGCATCAAAACAGCGATTTCTTGGGTACGCAGCCCGTCGGTCGGCTGCTGTTTAAACTCGCCGTGCCAACGGTCATCGCGCAGCTGGTCAATATGCTCTACAATATCGTCGACCGGATCTATATCGGTCGGATGCCGGAAGTCGGCAGTCTGGCACTGACGGGGCTTGGCGTGTGTACGCCGATCATCCTCATCGTCTCGGCATTTGCCGCGCTCATTTCTTCTGGCGGCGCGCCGCGCGCGTCCATCCATATGGGAAAAGGCGATAACCAGACCGCAGAAAAAATACTGGGCGGCTGCTTCTCGCTTCAAATCGTCATTTCGATCATTTTGACCGTCGTGCTTCTGCTGTGCAGCCGTGACCTGCTGCTCGCCTTTGGCGCAAGCGCGCAGACCATCGACTACGCAAACGACTATATGCAGATCTACGCGCTGGGCACCATTTTCGTCCAGCTCACCCTCGGCCTGAATGCTTTTATCACCGCACAGGGCTTTGCGCGCGAAGGAATGCTTACAGTGCTGATCGGCGCTGTCTGTAACATCGTCCTCGATCCCGTTTTCATTTTTGCCATGGACATGGGCGTTCGCGGCGCTGCGCTCGCTACGATCCTCTCGCAGGGCGTCTCCTGCGTTTGGGTGGTACTGTTCCTCTTCGGGAAAAAGAGCATCATCAAGCTGCGCGCAAAGAACTTTATCCAAAGCCCCCGTCTCATCGGCTCGTGCGTAGCGCTGGGTCTGGCAACGTTCATCATGCAGGGCAGCGAAAGCGTCATCTCCGTCTGCTTCAACACCTCGCTCAACCGCTACGGCGGCGATATTGCCGTCGGTGCAATGACCATTCTCTCGAGCGTCATGCAGTTTGCCATGCTGCCCCTGCAGGGCATCTCACAGGGCGCACAGCCGATCCTGAGCTATAACTATGGCGCAAAAAATGTCGAGCGCGTCAAAAAAACATTCCGCGTCCTGCTTACGGCCTGCCTGACCTATTCCACCGTTATCTGGGGTCTGATCATGCTGTTTCCGCGCGTGTTCGCAAGCATCTTCACGCCCAATGCCGCGCTGCTCGACTTTACCCAGCACGTTCTTCGCATCTACTGCGGCGCGCTGCTGCTCTTTGGTATCCAGATCGCCTGCCAGATGACTTTCGTCTCCATCGGCAGCGCGGCCTGCTCGATCATCGTCGCAGTCATGCGCAAGTTCGTTTTGCTCATCCCGCTCATCTATCTGCTGCCGCACCTTGTCTCCGACCCGACCACCGGCGTCTATCTGGCCGAACCGGTCGCAGACGTACTTGCCGTTTCATTCACGGTCGTTTTGTTCCTCATCCAATTCCGCAAGGCTATGCAAAACCTCACGCTCCAATCCAAGACACGCTAAAGCGCCCTCTTTTGACCCAGTCCACTTCGTAACAAGGTGTTTATTTTGCTGCGTTCGCGATGATAAAATATTTTCCTTTTTTGTTTACTGATATGAAACATTTGCAAGCTGTACAAATACGCTCTTGCATTAACGTCCAAAATCAGTTATAATGGATACAGAATTTTAAATATCATCAGGAGGTGAGGGCTTGGCCTTACGAAGCGACGGCCTACGAACGAAAAAGCGCGTCCTGTCCACTTGTGCGCGTCTGTTCCTCGAAAATGGCTATCATTCGACTACCATGCAGCAGATCTCACGGAGTGCTGGTGCTTCCATCAGCAGCATTTTCAATCTCTTCCACAGCAAAGAGGGCATCCTTCTTGAGCTGGTGCAGGTCATGTTTGAAAAACAGTTTGGCGCGGCACGCGACACTGCGGGTTCTGATCTGCCGCCGGTGTACATCTACGCTGTGGAGACTGCCATTCAGCTTGGCGTGATCGAGCAGAATGAAAATCTGCGCGATATTTATCTGGAAGCTTACACCGGCCAGCAAACGCTCGGCTACATCCAGCGCACTACGGCCGTCGAGATTCAAGGGATCTTCGGCTCGTACCAGCCGGAACTGGCAGAAGCGGATTTCCTGGCGCTGGAATACTGCACTGCGGGTATCATGCGCGGCTGCATGGCCAATCGCTGCACCGAATCGCTGACGCTGGAAAAGAAGCTCAGTACCTTCCTGCGCGCCAGTCTGCGGGTCTACCGTGTACCGGAAGACGAAGTGCAGCGCGTGGTTGACTATGTACTGAGTCTGGACATCCGTGCGCTGGCGCGTCAGGTCATGCAGACTCTGTTCCATGCCCTGTCCGAACAGTTCAATTTCTCCCTGAGCGGCATCCTTCCCGAAGAAGCGGGAAATGACGACGACGAAGAATACTGAGACAAAAAAGAAAACCGGTGAAAATCTTATGATTTTCACCGGTTTTGTGTGTGTGCGCTGTGCAAAGCAGACGATTGCGGCTCTCTGGCTTCGGAAAGAAAAAACGCCTGATCGAAACCCATCAGGGGTTTCGATCACGATCCATCATCCGGCGCGGCGGAAGTTCTACCAATGTGGAAACGTGCGGGTCAAAAAAGAAAGACACGACAAAAGTCGTGTCTTTCTTCTGGAGCTAGTGGCCGGACTTGAACCGGCGACCTGCTGATTACGAATTATGAAATACGCTTTTCACAGCTTTTCACAGTTTGCAATAAACCTTGATTTTATGCGGTTTTGCGGCTTTTTGCCTTTCTTCAAAATCAATTCGTTTTTGTGCCTTGCGGCAACTTTAAGACACAAACAAGACACCAAAAACAAGGCTATTTTATCAGCCAACAGAGGGAATATTGCTTGATTTTGATTTGCTTAGATTTTGCTTATAGTTTTGCTTGCACTTTCGCTATAGCAAAAAGGTAAATTGTCAATGAAAATCAAATAAACATACCCGATGTGT
>CAYSTN010000027.1:0-24408 GCA_964434135.1 uncultured Oscillospiraceae bacterium | reverse complement strand
TCAGCGCGTCCATGCCGCGCTGCACCAGCAGTTCGGTACGCGTGTCGATGGAGCTGGTTGCTTCGTCCAGAATCATGACCGGCGGGTCTGCCACCGCCGCGCGGGCGATGGACAGAAGCTGCCGCTGCCCCTGCGAAAGGTTCGCGCCGTTGGACGTAAGCATGGTGTCATAGCCGTCAGGCAGACGCGTGATAAAATCGTCTGCGTTGGCAAGCTTTGCCGCCGCGATACATTCTTCGTCCGTCGCGTCGAGCTTGCCGTAGCGGATGTTCTCCATGACCGTACCGGTAAAGAGGTTCACATCCTGCAACACGATACCCAGCGAGTGGCGCAGATCGGCCTTGCGGATGTGATTGATGTTGATTCCGTCGTAGCGAATCTTGCCGTCGGCCAGATCGTAGAACCGGTTGATGAGGTTCGTGATGGTCGTCTTGCCCGCGCCCGTTGCGCCAACGAAGGCCAGCTTCTGGCCGGGCTTTGCATACAGAGAAATGTCGTGCAGAACGGTCTTTTCCGGCTCATAGGCAAAGTCCACGTCGAAGAAGCGCACGTCACCGCAGAGCTTGACGAGCTTGGCAGTGCCGTCTTCCTGCGGGCACGACCACGCCCAAACGCCGGTGCGTGCAGCACTCTCATGCAGCGTTCCATCCGCGTCTTCCACCGCGTTGACAAGCGTAACGCGGCCATGGTCTTCTTCCGGCTGCTGATCGATGAGTTCAAAAATACGGCTTGCACCGGCAGAGGCCATGACGATGGCATTGATCTGCTGCGAAACCTGCGAAACATTGGAGGTAAACTGCTTCGTCATGCCGAGGAATGACGCGACGACCGCGATCTTGAGCGGTGCGAGCATACTGCCCGTCTCAAAGAGGTTTTGCAGCGAAAGATTCAGCACACTGCCGCCGGAGCAGATCAGAACGCCGCCAAAGAACGCCGTCAGCACATAGAGAATGTTGCCGATGTTGCCCATGATGGGCATAAAAATGTTGGCGTAGCGCTGCGCGTGGTTGGCATCGTGAAAGAGCTGGTCATTGATCTTGTCAAAGTCCTGCTCGGCTGTGCGCTCGTGGCAGAAGACCTTGACGACCTTCTGGCCGTTCATCATTTCCTCGATATAGCCCTCGACCTTGCCGATGGCTTTCTGCTGGCTGAGGAAATACTTGGCCGAACGGCCGCCGACACTCTTGGTCGCGCGGGTCATGAAGAAAATACCCAGGAACACGACCAGCATAAGCGGAATCGAGAAATACAGCATAAACAGCAGCAGGCCCAAAACCGTCAGCCCCGAAGAGAACAGGTGCGGCAGACTCTGCGAGACGAGCTGGCGCAAGGTGTCGATGTCATTGGTGTAGTAGCTCATGATGTCGCCGCGGCTGTTGCGGTCAAAGTAGCCGATGGGCAGCTTCTGCATCCCGGCAAACATCCGCGTGCGCATTTTGTGCAGGAAGCCCTGTGTCACGCGCGCCATCAGCTGCGTATAGATGGCCGTACTCGCCAGACCGACCAGATAGATGCAGATCATGGTGATAACGGCGCTGATGATCTTCGCGCTGACGCCGTCCCAGCCGACGAGCAGACCCTGCTCAATATAGGTGGTGATCTTTTCGACATACAGAGCCGGCGCAATGCCGACCAGCGCGCTGATGACGATACAGATCATCGTCACGGTGAGCATCGCCGGATAGTCTTTCAACAGCAACCGGACGAGCCGCCCGAGCGGCTTGAGGTCGGCCTTCGCGCCCATCATCGGTGCGCGCGGCGCTCTGCCGGGTCTGTGTTCAGCCATTGTCCGCACCTCCTGCCTTGTTCTGAGAATAATAGACTTCCTGATAGATTTGATTCGTGGCCAGCAGCTCGTCGTGCGTACCCATCGCGTCGATGTGCCCGCCCTCGAGAACCAAGATCAGGTCTGCGTCCTGAATGGACGAAATGCGCTGGGCAATGATAAACTTTGTTGTCTGGGGCAGCTGATCCCGCAGCGCGGCGCGGATCTTCGCGTCCGTGCGCGTGTCGACTGCGGAAGTCGAGTCGTCCAGAATCAGAATCTTCGGCTTTTTCAGCAGTGCGCGCGCAATGCACAGCCGCTGCTTCTGGCCGCCGGAGACATTCGTGCCGCCCTGTTCGATGTACGTGTCATAGCCGTCCGGCATCTGCTGGATGAACTCATCCGCACAGGCCAGCTCACACGCGCGCAGCAGTTCTTCATCCGAAGCGTTTTCATCGCCCCAGCGCAGATTCTGCTTAATCGTTCCGGAGAACAGGACGTTCTTTTGCAGCACGACCGCGACCTGGTTACGAAGCGCCTCGAGATCGTATTCGCGCACGTCGCGTCCAGCCACACGGACGCTGCCATCTGTCACGTCATACAGTCTGCAAATGAGCTGCACCAGCGTGGACTTCGACGAGCCGGTGCCGCCGATGATGCCCACGGTCTGCCCGGCTTTGACATGGAAATCAATGTCGCTCAGTGCGCTGCGTTTGGCATTGGCGGAGTATTTGAAGCTGACGTGGTCAAAGTCCACGTCACCGTTTTCCACGGTGAAGACCGCATTTTCCGGGTCGTGCAGGGTACTGTTCTCGTCGAGAACTTCGCAGATCCGCTTGCCCGATGCCTGCGCCATCGTCAGCATCACAAAGATCATCGACAGCATCATCAGGCACATCAGAATCTGCATCGAATAGGTTATCATGCTCGTCAGGCTGCCAACGCCCAGATATGTGCCGCCCGTGGAGACGATCAGCTTCGAGGCAAAGAACGAGATGAGGATCATCGACGTGTAGATACACAGCTGCATAACGGGGTTGTTGAGGGCGAGGATTTTTTCCGCTTTCAAGAAGTCCGCGCGCACCGAATCCGATGCAGCCGCAAACTTCTGCGTCTCATAGTCTTCACGCACAAAGCTCTTGACCACGCGCATAGCCTGCACGTTCTCCTGCACGGAGTTATTCAGCGCGTCATACTTCTTAAATACCGCCTTAAACAGCGGCATCGCGCTGCGGATCATCAAAAACAGCGCCAGCCCCAGAACCGGGATGATGCCCGCAAAGACGAACGCAAGCTGCTTGCCCACCCGAATGGACATCACCACCGCGAACACCAGCATCATCGGCGCGCGCACCGCCGTGCGGATGAGCATCATAAACGCATTCTGGATATTGGCCACGTCCGTCGTCAGCCGCGTGACGAGAGAGGACGTGGAAAAACGGTCAATGTTGGCAAACGAAAACTCCTGCACATGGTAATACAAGTCGTGGCGCAGGTTTTTCGCAAAACCGGCCGCAGCTTCCGCCGCAAACCAGCCGGAGGCCGCGCCGCAGCACAGCGAGAGCATCGCAATGACCAGCAGCTTCAATCCAAAGCCCAAAATCGCCTGCAATTCGCAGCCGGTCTGGATGGCATTGATGAGATCGGCTGTAATGAGCGGGATGATACATTCACAGCTGACCTCGCCGATCATAAACAGCGGCGTGAGCAGCGTCGGCTTTTTGTATTCCCGGATACAGCCGGACAGACGTTTTATCATCGTTCAGTTTCCTCCACAGTTTTCAAGATCATGCAAATTGTGCATTGCCAGATCAAGCAGCCGCAAAAGCTCGGCGCGCTCAGCCGGACTCATCCCCGCAGACATCGTCTGATCGAGCTGCATAAAGGCCGTGCCAATGCTCTTTTCGCAGCAGCGCGCCTTGTCGGTCAGCTGCAAACGCTTACAGCGGCGGTCGGCGTGATCGGGTGCGATGGTCAAAAAGCCCTTGGCCTCGAGCCGCTGCAAAAGTCCCGACACCGTCGGGTGGGTCAGCTGAAAGCTGCGCTCAAGGTCTTTTGGGTAGATCGGCTCGTTTTCGTGCATAGCCAGATAGTGCAGCACGAACGACTGCGGCGCAGTCAGATCCAGCGCAAGAAACTGCTGATCCATATGCTGCCGAATGCTGTTGTTGAGCATCCGCAGCCGCGGGAGCAGCCGGTCGGACAATTCCTGCATAAGAGCCTCCTTTGTAAAAATGTAGCACACTACCCAATTAGGTAGTGTGCTACATTTTAACGCCTTTTATCCCGAAACGCAACTGGCAGAACGGACGATTCGCCGAAAAATGCCCAACCGTTTTTGTGCAAAACGCCGAGGCTCATCCCAGATCCAGCAGTGACACCAAATACTGCCACGTGAGCGTTCTGCGCCGGAACAACTTTAAGAGCAGCTGCACGTTTTCCGGCGAATGTTCGACCTCTTTGCTGTAGAGACTGAAGACCGGCACGAGTTCCTGAACGCTTTGTTTGCCGTCAAACAGTTCGCGCAGACAAAGCACATGAAACGCGCAGCTCTCGACGCGCGCAAGAAACTGCCGGTCGTTGACGGCCTTGAGCGCGCTGCGGAACAAAAAGTAGACCAGCAGATTTTCATACTGCGCGCCAAATCTCTCGTCAAAGCCTGCCGGCGGCGTATCCTGCCGCGCTGCGGCGTCGAGCAGCTGTCCAAAGTCCTGCGTCAGATGCTCCATATTGTTCAGAACCATCCAGCACGGGAAAAACCGCCCTGCGCGCCGCCGCAGCCGCGCCAGCCGAACCAGGCTGCGCGCTTGATAATCCGCTTCGCCAAAGCGCCGCGCCAGCACCGGGATCAGCGCGTCGCGCTGCTCATCGAGCAGCCGCTGCACCCGCCGCGCCAGCAGTAAAATAAGCGCCAGCCGGTCGGCAATGGGTCGGCTGCGATCCTGCGCAAGCCGGATGCAGGCCGTGCGCGCCGATAAAAGTGCCAGATAGAACGTCGGGTTCAAGTCATTCGGCTCGACGGGTGCGTCGATCTCGGTCTGCACGAAGCGCAAAGGCGCTTCATGCTCCAGCAGCAATCGCGCGCTTTCCGGGCACGAACCCGAAAGCGTCAGCTCCTGCGTCTGGCCGTATTGCTCGACAAAGCGCGGATGCATCCGGCACGTGCGGCACAGTCCCTGTTCGCCGAAGGCCACCTGTAACGGGCAAAGCCCGTCACTGCGCAGCAGAACACACCGCCCCTGCGCCTCGCGAAAGCGCGTCTCGCCGTTTTCCGTCAGCAGCGCCGCGCGCACCCGCTCGCCCAGTTCGCCCGGTAGCTGCCGGTAATACGCCAGCGCTTCCTCATCGACGATGATCTGCCAGTCCTTGCAGCAGGTGTCCGGACAGGCTTCAGCCAGACAGCGAAATTGGTTGACATAATCAAATTCTACGTGCTTCATACGAATCCCTCTTTTCTGCTTCGATGATACCCGCTTTCTTCCTGCGTGTCAACTTGTCATTTCCTGCAAGGTGTGCTATACTATAAAAAAAGAAACCAAAAATCGACAGGCTGTTGCCTTTTTACACAAAGGAGAGCTATGAAACAACTCAAACGAACCTATCGCCGCTTTGCCATCGTCACGGGACTTGTTCTGCTGGCGCTGCTCGTCACCGGCTCTTTGGCCGATCTGCCCATCTCCCGCTTTCTCTATCCCGGACACGAAAGCTCCTTTGGGCAATTTTTTGCCGCCTTTGGTGAGCTTCCCGCGTTCTCGCTGCTGTGCGCTTGTGGTGTGCTGCTTATCGTGCGGCGCACCGGACTGCGCGAACAGCTGCGCACCCTTTTGCTCGTCTTCGGGGTATGCCTGATTGCGGGCAGCGTCTTCTTATCCGTCCACGAAGCGACGGACAACGTTCCCGCTCTGCCCACGCTTGTGGCGCTGCTCGTTACGGTCTTTTTCCATGCCTTGCTGAGTGCCGTCTTGCTTCTTCTCACGCGCAATTGCCCGACCAAGACGCTTTTGCGCTTTGTGTGTACGGCTGTGTGCGTGTGCGTCGGTATCATGCTTCTGATCAACATCATCAAACTCCCCTGGGGGCGCGCGCGGATGCGCCTGATCGCTTCGACCGGCAACGAGACGTACTTCTCCCAATGGTGGCAGGCCGGTACGAGCCTGAAAAAGCAGCTTGTGGCCGAAGGTGTCTCGTCCGACGAGTTCCGCTCGTTCCCGTCGGGGCACACAGCCTGTGCGGCGTGTGCGATGCTCCTGCTCCTGCTGCCCACCGTCTGCCGCCGCCTGCAGGGAAAAGAGCGCTGGTTTATCGCCCTCGGCGCGCTGTGGACGGCGCTGGTCGCCTTTTCGCGGCTGCGCATGGGCGCGCATTTCCTGTCCGACGTGACAGTCTCTACCGCTCTGACACTTGCGCTCGGTGCGCTGGCCGTGCGGCTGTTCTACTTTGATAAGACCTTCTTCCAAAAGCTCTGGCGCTTCGCCTGCGGCGAACAGAGCGCCGAAAAGCCCGAACAGCCGCCGCAGCCGTGAGCTGCGCGGCAATGTGAGGACAGTCCTGCATCCATTCGCGGCGGATGCCGCTTTGTATCCGATCATCACGGCCTACGCGGCCTGCGCGCCGGACTACGGCGCGGGAAAGGAGCCCTATGCAGTATTTCCTTGCCTATGACTTCGGTACGACCGGAGTCAAAACGTGCCTGTTCTCGGTGGACAGCACGATCCGTATGCTCTGCGGCGCTTACGAGGGGTACGATCTGACCGTCCTGCCGAACGGCGGCGCAGAACAGGATGCCGAACAGTGGTGGCAGGCCATGTGCGCGACCACCCGCGCGGTCTTCCAGAAGACCGACATCCGGCCCGAACAGCTGGGCGGGCTTTGCTTCTGTTCACAGATGCAGGGCATGGTGCTTGTCGACGAACAGGGGCTTCCGCTGCGCCCGCCGATGAGCTACATGGATCAGCGCGCGGGTGAAGAATTTCGCCGCTGCCAGACCCATGGGCTGGCGATCTCCGGGGTCAATGTGTTCATGCTCCTTCGAAGCCTTCTCATCACCCACGCCGCCTCGACCAGCGTCAAAGACCCGCTGTGGAAATACAAATGGGTGCAGGCGCACGAACCGGAGATTTTCCGCCGTGCGCACAAGTGGCTGGATGTCAAAGAATCGCTCATCGCCCGCGCCACGGGCGAATTTGTCATGACGCGCGACTCGGCTTACTCGACCTTTTTATACGACACGCGCCCCGGCCATGAGGGCTGGAATGCGTCGTTGTGTAAGATGTACGGCATCGAGCAGCGGCATCTTGCCCGCATCATCGACTGCGCCGACATTGCCGGTCACCTGACTGCGCGCGCCGCACAGGAGCTGGGGCTTGCACCCGGCACGCCGGTCTTCGGCGGTGGCGGTGACGCAACGCTCATCGGCATCGGCGCAGGCTGCACCGAGGTCGGCGCGACGCATATCTACTCCGGCACGTCCGGCTGGGTCGGCACGGTCATGGATCATCAGGCCGTTGACATTGTGACCATGATCGCCGGAATCATCGGCGCAGAGCGCGGCAAATTCAACTACTTTGCCGAGATGGAGACGGCCGGAAAATGCTTTGAATGGGTCAAAGACCACCTCGTTCTCGACGAAGTCAATGTATACCTGTCCAAGACCGACGTGGCCGAGAGCCAGGAAACGCTCTACGAGAGCTTGTATGACTATATGTCCGACACCGTCGATGCCGTCGCGCCCGGTTCGGGCGGCGTGATCTTCACGCCCTGGCTGCACGGCAACCGCTGCCCGTTTGAAGATGCCAACGCCGCCGGGATGTTCTTCAATCTCCGGCTCGAGACAGGCAAGGCGCAGATGCTGCGCGCCGTGTTGGAGGGCATCTGCTTCCACCTGCGCTGGATGCTCGAATGTGAAGATAAAAAGACGAAAACGGCGCAGACCGTTCGCTTTGTCGGTGGCGGCGCACTGTCTGGTGTGACGTGTCAGATGCTTGCCGATATCACCGGCCGCACCATCGAGACGGTCGAACATACCAAGGATGTCGGCGCAATCGGCGCGGCCATGCTGGCCGCCGTCGGCAGCGGGGCGTTTGCAAGCCTGCACGACGCAGCCAGCCTCGTTCAGGTAAAGGATCGCTACACCCCGAACCCTGACAACCGCGCCGTCTACGAACGCAATTATCGCGTCTTCCGACAGCTGTACGCATCCAACCGGAAGAACTTCGCGCTTCTCAACGCGCAAAAGGAGGCATGACCATGCACGAACAGCAAACACTTCGCGCGCAGATCTGTGAAACTGGCCGGGAACTTCTGCAAACCGGTCTGGTCGCCCGAACCTGGGGCAACGTCAGCGCCCGTGTGGACGAGACGCACTTTCTCATCACGCCCAGCGGCATGGACTATCTGCGTATCACCCCGGACGATCTTGCCGTGTGTGACGCTGCCGGTGGCAAATGGACAGGGCGGCGCAAACCCTCGGGTGAGCGCGGTGTCCACGCAGTTGCCTATCAGCTGCACCCCGAGGTACAGTTCGTCATCCACACCCACCAGACCTACGCCACAGCGCTGGGGCTGGCCGGGTATCGCCCGGGCAGCTTTACCGCTGAGGAGCGCTACGCGCTCGGCGGTGTGAGCGTTGCGCAGTACGCGCTGACCGGTACCAAACAGCTGCAAACCGCCATTGCAAAGGCCATGGCGGGCGGCGCGCGCACAATCCTGATGGCGCACCACGGCGCGCTTTTGTGCGCCCGTTCGCAACACGAAGCCATGCAAATGGCGCAGACGCTGGAGCAGGCTTGCCGCCGCTGCTGGCAGGGCGTACTCGAACCGGCGCAGCCCATCGACGCACAGAATCTCGCTTCGCTTCTGGCGAAGCTCCACCATACGCACCCGCTGGCGCAGGCCGTGCAGACCAATGCACTTTTGACCCAGGCGGCGCTCGCGCGCCCCATCCGCGCCCAGCTCGACGATATGGCGCAGATGATCGGTCTGCGCATCCCGCTTGCGGCCTGTCAAGCCGGGAACATCGCCCAGGCACTCAGCAAACACGCCGCCGTCCTGGTCCCCGGCATCGGCGCGGTCGTCTGCGGGCAGGACGCGGATGATACCGACGCGCTCGGCCAGCTGGCCGACAAAGCCGCCGTCTGCGCGCTGCACACGGCTGCACTTGGGCAAGACTGCCGCCTGTCCGCACTCGACTGCGGCCTGCAACATCTCGTCTATCAGAAAAAATATGCAAAGCAGAAGGAGACATCGGTATGAAGCAGAACAAAAAAGAGCTTTGGCGCGTGGTCAAATTCGTCCTGTTCTCCGCTTCGGCGGGCATCATTCAGATCGTGCTGTTTACCCTGCTCAACGAGCTGATCCGCTGGCCGTACTGGCCGTGCTATCTGCTCGCGCTGGTTGCGTCTGTGGTGTGGAACTTCACGCTCAACCGCAAATTCACCTTCAAAAGCGCCAACAACGTCCCCAAAGCCATGGCGCAGGTGCTGGCATTCTACGCGGTCTTTACGCCGCTTTCGACGCTGCTTGGCAACTGGCTTGCCGAGAGCTGCGGCTGGAACGAATACCTTGTCACCATTTTGAATATGCTTTTGAATTTCGTCACGGAATACCTGTATGACACCTTTGTGGTCTTCCGCGGCACGATGGACACGAATAAACTTGCGCAGAAGGAGGAGCAGAAATGATAAACTGTGGTATCAGCCGGTGGGATGACCCCAATGAGATCAATGCCCGGCTCAAAGCGCTGACCGATCAACCCATCTGGGAGGTCGACGATGCGTATTACAACGGAACGGTACTTCCCTACTTTGACGAACGCTGCAAAGCCTCACGCGCCGTCTATGAAGAATCGAAAGAATACATCCCCGGTGGTGTGCAGCACAATTTGGCGTTCAACAAGCCTTTCCCCATGTGCATGGCGCGCGCTGAGGGCGCATACCTCTACGACAAAGACGGCAACCGCTACATCGACTTCCTGCAGGCCGGTGGCCCGACCATTCTCGGCAGCAACTACCCGGCCATCCGGGAAAAGGTCATCGAGCTGCTGAACGAGTGCGGCCCTGTCACGGGTCTGCTGCACGAGTCCGAACTGCTCATTGCCAAAGAGATCAACCGTCATATGCCCAACGTCGAGATGTTCCGGATGCTCGGCAGCGGCACGGAGAGCGTCATGGCCGCGCTGCGTATCGCGCGCATCGCCACGGGCAAAAAACGCATCATCAAGGTCGGCGGCGCATACCACGGCTGGTCTGACCAGATGGTCTACGGCCTGAAGATCCCCGGCAGCCGCGCGCTGTTGGAGTCGCACGGCATCCCCGGCGGCAGCTATGAAACGACGGACGAGGTGCGCCCGAATGATCTTGCCATGCTTGAAGATATGCTCAAGCGCAACCGGCTGCTTGGCGGTACGGCTGCGGTCATCGTCGAGCCGGTCGGCCCGGAGAGCGGCACACGCCCCATCGCGCACGACTATAACGCCGGTGTGCGCGCACTGTGCGACCAGTACGGCGCGCTGATGATCTTCGACGAAGTCGTCACCGGCTTCCGTGTGGCGCTATGCGGCGCGCAGGGCTATTTTGACGTTGTCCCTGACCTCACCATCTTCGGCAAGATTGTTGCCGGCGGCTATCCGTCTGCCGGTGGTGTCGGCGGCAAAAAGGAATACGCCCAGCTGATGGCCGCCGGTCTGGCCACCGGCAAACACCGTGCCTACGTCGGCGGAACGCTGGCCGCCAATCCCCTCTCCTGCCTTGCCGGGTACACCGCCATTCAGGAGATCGCCCGCACCAACGCCTGCCAGATCGCCGGGCAGATGGGCGACCGTCTGTGCGACGGTCTGAAAGCCCTGCTCGAGCAGTACGGTCTGCCGTTCGTCGCGTATAACCAGGGCTCGATCGTCCACCTGGAATGCACCGGCGCGATGAGCTTTGACTTCTCATCCATGTCCTTTGCCAAGTCTGCCGTTGGCCTTCTGAAGCACAAGGATATGATGTACGTGCGCAAAGACTCCATGGAGCGCATGGGCGCAGCGTATATGGCCAACGGCATTGTCACCCTGGCCGGCAGCCGCCTGTATACCTCGATGGCCGACACGCCCGAAGTCATTGATGATGCCCTTGGCCGCTTCGAAGACGTCTTCCGCCACGTCAAAAAGACCAACAAAGGCCTTTTGAAGTAATCAGCGTTTACCCCACAGCCAAAACCGAACGTTTCCCTCTCCCGTTTCCATCTCCGGGAGAGGGATTTTTGCACCCAAACACGCTCCCCCCTCGGCTCATCTGCGCACCTCACCTTGGCTCTCCCTCTGGAAGAGCTGGCAGCGCAGCCGCCTGAGAGGGCTTCTTCCAAATTCGCGCAGCATTTGTAGGGGCGGACGACTCTGTCCGCCCGAATTTTTCCCATTCCCACCGCACCTGACACGATGCTGCTGCACCCCCTGGCTCTCCCTCTGGGAGAGCTGGCGGCGCAGCCGCCTGAGAGGGCAACGCAATTTTACAACCCTCATTTCTCCCTGATGCAATAACGCAACCCCCGTGGGCTATGCCCACGGGGGTTGCGTTATTTATCCAGATTTCATTCCGATGCAAAACGACCTACAAGTTCGTTATTAAGATTTGCGCCCGTACAGGTTTGGGTTGTATCCCGCGTAACCGTAGTGTTCGTAGCAGTACAATTCGTTCCGGGATTTAAGCTGCCGTCATTCGCGCAGCCGATCATCTGACCGGCATCGCGGCCAGCCGCGATTTGTACATTCTTCACCGAACAATTGACAATTAAGCTATTGACATAGCCGGCAATGCCACCGGCCTTGTCGCCGCAATAATCGTCATTGTAATGCGAACACGTTACGGTTGCACCGTCCACATGACAGTTGTTGAAAACTGCGGGAGAATCCGCGTAACCCGCTACGACACCTACGTTGTGATGCCCGGTTACCGTCACGTTCTTAAAGGTAATATTCTTGACGGTACCATTCAGATATCCAAAGAAGCCAACGGAATAGATCTTCACATCCGGTGTGTCGGCAGCATCAGCAGCTGCGACCTTATCCATGCTCAGACCAACGATCTTCACATTCGAAATCGTATAGTTCTGCCCATCGAATGTACCATAGAACTCCCGTACAGTACCGCTTGTGGTATAACCGACTTTATTCTGCCCCACGGGTGTCCAGGCTGCATTTTGCAGATCGACATTGCCCATCAGCTTGAGCGTCTCGCCGTTAAAGGTCTTGCCCTTCGTGTTCACCTGATCGGCGAACCAGAACAGACCCGCCGCGCCAGTAAGCTCATACTCGCCGCTGGTGTTCTTCAAAACTCCTTCTGCCAGATAGGTCTTGCCGCCGACTGTGATCGTTGCGCCGTCATTCTCACCGATGATATCGCCCGCGTCATACTGGGCATCGATTGTGTAGCCCTTGTAGTTGTGCGTTTTATCGATCGTGATGGTGTTGCCGCTGACCGCGCAGTCGCTGACCGTGCAGCCATTGGCATAACCCACGATACCGCCCAGATCGCGATACGCCTGGATCGTCGTATTTTTGACCGAGCAATTCTTGATGTTCGCGTAGGACAGGCCAACAATGCCGCCAGCCTTGTCACCGTCATCGAAGTTGCCCTCGCTGATTTCGTGCGCCCTCGAAGTGACGGAAGAACCACTGACGCTGCATCCCGAGATCTCAGCGCGCGGCTCCTGCTGTACGCCAGTCCCTGCTGCCGAGGTGGAATAACCCACAACAACACCTGCATAGTGGGTGCTTGCAATGCTTGCATTGACAAAGTTGAGGTTCTTGATCTGCGCATTGTTCCCAATTCCGGTAAAGAAACCAGCCGAAGCACCGTTTCCGTTCGTATTCGACAGCGTCATATTGGAGATCGTCTTGTTATTGCCATCGAACACACCGTTGAAGCAATAGCTGGGGAAAAGGAACGACGGGGTCTGCGAACCAATGCCGTTGAAGCAGCTTCCTGCAAGATCAAGATCAGCCATCAACTTGACCGTCTTGCCGAAGAACGTCTGATTCGCCTCGACCATTGCATCCAGACGGAGCAGATCACTGACCGACGTGAGCAGATACGGCTCATTATCGACCGTGCTGACATACCCGCAGATCGCGCAGACTTTCTTGTTGACGGGTTCTTCGCCCGACCAGTCAGTCGTGTAAGTCTCCGGGAACGTATGCGCTTCGTCCATCGTTGCGCCGCATTCGCAGCTGCCCGTATGTCCGTTTTCCGTCTTTTCCGTCCAGTTAAAGCTGTGCGTATGCGACGGCTGTGACGGCTGACCCTGCACGGGCGGCTTCGTCGCGTCCGACGTATCGCTGCTCAGCGTGTCACGGATGACCGGCAAAATGACCGTAATATCCTTTTCCGGCAGCAAAGACCAGATTTCGCACATCCGCTGCAAAATCGTCGCGACTTGTGCGCGTGTTGCCGTGCCCTGCGGATTCAGCTTGCCGTCCATGCCTTTGAGCAGTCCGCTGCCGACCGCCCACTGCATCGCCTCACGTGCATAATCGCTGACCTTGCCCGCATCCGGGAAGACCGACAGATCGGCCCAGAAACCCGTTGCGACAAAGCCCATACGAATGGCGTAGCGATAGAGCATCGCAGCCAGCTGCTGGCGCGTGATCTTGCCGTTGGGATCCGTGCCATCGGAAATGCCGTTGCGAATCGCCCACACCTGATAGCCCGCATACCAATCTCCGGTGTTGCGGTCATAGTGTTCGCCGTCCAGTCTGGCCAAAATCGCCCAGATCTGTGCGCGCGTCGTGGCGGCCTGGGGCGCAAAGCCCTTGTCCGTGCCAGTCATAAGGCCGTTCGAGTTGACATAATCAACTGCGTCGTAGAACCAGTCTGCCGTCGTCACGTCTGCAAACAGGCTGGTCTTCCCTACCGCGCCTGCTGTGACGGACAGCACAGACAGGGTCATCATGACCGCCAAAATCAGTGCTATTAACCGTTTCTTCATTGTGTTTCTCCTTACTGTTCCAAAAAAATACCGTTTGGAACGATTTCAAGTGCTGGGTTATGTTTACTATTATAGCACGAAAAATTGTAAAATCAAGTCATTTTTCCGGTTTTTTCGAATATAGGGCAGTCCTTCCGTGCGAGATTCTTTTTGGAACACCGTCTATCAGTATTTTCCAAAAAACGCCCGCCGATCTGCCTGATCGCCGGGCGTTTTGAAACAAAACAGAACGTTTGAAAAAAACGATAAACTTCTGATGCGGCAAACTCAGCCGCCGAGGTATGCTTTTTTGATCGAATCGCTTTCGAGCAGTTCCTGCCCCGACCCGGACAGGGTGATCTTGCCTGTTTCCAGAACATACGCGCGGTCTGCCACCTGCAACGCCATCTGGGCATTCTGCTCGACGAGCAGGATGGTCACGCCCGTCTTGTGCAGTTCGCGGATGATGTCGAAGATCTGCTCGACCAGAATCGGTGCCAGACCCATCGACGGTTCATCGAGCATCAGCAGCTTCGGCTCGGACATCATTGCCCGCCCCATCGCCAGCATCTGCTGTTCGCCGCCGGAGAGCGTACCGCCGACCTGCTTGCGGCGTTCTTTCAGCCGCGGGAACAGCTCGTACACGTGTTCCAGATTTGCCTCAATGGAGCTTTTCGGCCGTGTATACGCGCCCATCTCCAGGTTTTCTTCCACGCTCATGTGGGCGAACACGCGCCGCCCTTCCGGACACTGTGCCAGCCCCAGCTGCACGATCTTGTTCGGAGCGACCGCGCCGATGGGCGCGCCGTTAAACTCGATCGTACCGGTCTTTGCGTGCAGCAAGCCCGAAATGGTGTTCAAAACGGTACTCTTGCCCGCGCCGTTCGCGCCGATGAGCGTTACGATCTCGCCCTCGTTGACTTCGAGCGAAACGCCCTTGACCGCATGGATTGCGCCGTAGTACACATGAATATCGTTGACGGAAAGCAGCATGGCTCAGCCCTCCTTCTTTTTTCCGAGGTAAGCCTCGATAACAGCCGGATTGGCCTGAATATCGTCGGGCGTACCCTTTGCAATGATCTTGCCGAAGTTCAGCACGCAGATGCCCTCGCAGATGCCCATGACCAGATTCATGTCGTGTTCGATGAGCATGATGGCAATGCCGAACGTGTCGCGGATTTTGACGATGTTGTCCATCAGTTCGCTTGTCTCCGACGGGTTCATGCCCGCCGCCGGCTCGTCGAGCAGCAGCAAGCACGGATTGGTCGCCAGCGCGCGGACGATCTCGAGCCGTCTCTGCGCGCCATACGGCAGCGAACCTGCCAGATGATCGGCCACATCTTCCATGTTGAAGATGCTCAAAAGCTCCATCGCGCGCTCTTTTGCCACACGCTCGCGCTTCCAGTATTCCGGCAGCCGCAAAATCGCCTCAGCCGCCGAATACTTCATCTCCGCATTCAGACCGATGAGAACGTTGTCCAGCACGGTCAGCCCCCGGAACAGCCGGATATTCTGGAACGTGCGGGCAATGCCCATGTGGTTGATCTCGGTCGTACTCTTGCCCGCCGTCAAAACGCCGTCAAGCAGAATCGACCCGCGCGTCGGCTTGTACACATTCGTCAGCAGATTAAAGATCGTCGTCTTGCCCGCGCCGTTCGGGCCGATCAGACCCGTGATCTCCGTGCGGCCAATGGCGAGGTTAAAATCCGCCACGGCGGTCAGACCGCCAAAATCGATACCCAGATGCCGCGCTTCGAGGATGGGCGGCCGCCCGCTGTCGCGTTCGGTCAGCAGATTGGTGTACGGCTGCGGCACCAGCTTGGGCTGGGGATTATGTCGTGTCATACTCATGCCTGCTCGTCCTCCTTTCTGGCGCTGTTCGTGCGTTTCAGACGATTCAAAAACCGCTCGAGAATGCGCGAGAGCGAGAAATCATAGCTGCCCAGCAGTCCCTTCGGCCGGAAGATCATCATGATGACCAGTGCCAGCGAGTAGACCACCATGCGGTAATCCGAGAACGAGCGCAGCAACTCCGGCAGAATGGTCAGCACCGTTGCCGACAAAATCGAGCCGAGCATCGAGCCCATGCCGCCCAAAACGACCATGACCAGAATCTCGATCGACTTCATAAACTTGAACGTCGACGGATACAGCGAGCCCAGATACCCCGCGTACAGACAGCCCGCGATACCGGCCAGCATGGCCGACAGCACGAACGCGAACGTTTTGTAGTACGTGGTTCTCACGCCCACGCTCTCCGAGGCGATCTCGTCTTCGCGAATTGAGAGGATGGCGCGGCCATGGCGCGATTTCATAATGGTGTGAATGATGAAGCACGCAACGACCACGCAGATAAACACCAGCGTGAACGTCGAATACTTCGGGATACGCTTCAGACCCGCCGCACCGTAGGTAAAGTCCGTGCCGATGATCGAGTCGATGTTCGTCAGCACCACGCGGATGATCTCGCCGAATCACAGCGTGATGATGGCCAGATAGTCACCGCGCAGACGCAGCGCCGGGATGCCGATAATCAGGCCGAAGATACCGGAGATGATGGCGCTGATAACGATTGCCAGCAGGATATACGGGATGACTGCGGCGGTTTCACCGGCCTTGAGCAGCTCCTGCACGGGCATGGCCTTCATGAAGATACCGCCCGCATACGCGCCGACTGCCATAAAGCCCGCGTGACCCAGCGGCAGCTGGCCGAGATAACCGGTCGCGACGTTCAGTGACACCGCCAGAATGATGTTGATGCCGACGGTAATGAGAATGCCGCTCCAGTAGTTGGTGATCGTACCGTTTTGAATGAGCGTAGACAACACGAGCCACAGCGCAAACAGCAAAACCAGGTTGATGCCGTAACGCGCGGGCATGGGGATTCGGACGCGGGTTTGATTCTTTTTCATACACTGCGCCTCCCTTACACCTTTTCGATCTGCGGACGGCCAAGAATGCCGGTCGGCTTCACAAGCAGCACGATGATGAGGATGCCAAACACAACGCCGTCTTTCCACACCGACAAACCGACTGCCGAGACGAGCGCTTCAAGCAGGCCGATGGCGAACCCGCCGATCATCGCGCCCGGAATCGAGCCGATGCCGCCCAGAACCGCCGCGACGAAGGCCTTCAGACCCAGCATCGAGCCCATCGTGGGCGAAGCCTGCTGATACGCACACAGATACAAAACCGAACCGATACCGGCCAGCGCCGAACCGATGGCAAACGTGAACGAGATCGTCTTATTCAGGCTGATGCCCATCAGCTGCGCCGCGCCCATGTCTTCCGACACCGCGCGCATTGCCTTGCCGAGCTTGGTCTTCTGTACCGTCACCGTCAGCGCCGCCATGGCAAGGATGGTAACGATGATCGTCAGAAGCGCCGCATTGCTGACCGTAACCGTCCCGAGCGTGATGTTGCCCGTAACGATGGGGTCCATGCTCTTGGTATCCGAGCCGAACAGCAGCTGCGCGCCGTTTTCGAGCAAAAACGAAATGCCGATGGCCGTGATGAGCAAGCTCAGTCTCGGTGCTTTGCGCAGCGGCGTATAGGCAACCTTCTCAATGATCACGCCCAGCAGCGTACTCGTGAGTACCGCGATGAGTACCGATACGATCGGATGCAGATGGAACGACGTCATCGCGTAGAACGCGGCATACGCGCCTACCATGATGATGTCACCATGTGCAAAGTTAAGCAGCAGAATAATGCCATAGACCATGCTGTAGCCCAAAGCCACGAGCGCGAAGATCGAGCCTGTCTGCAGGCCGTTGAACAGCTGCGAAAGCAGCAGCGACAGGTTCATAAGGACTCCCTCACTTTCCCTTAGATTGATTCCTCTCTTTTTGTGGATCTCCGATGGCCGGCGCCAAACAGCGCTTGGAACCATCCATCCGAGATCCGCCCGGGCAGAAGACGGCTGTGCCGTCCTCTGCCCAAGCCGACAAATTACAAGTTATTATACCGTAGCTTTCGCGATTTTGCAACGAAAACCGTGCCGATCAATACATTTCCTTATAGACCTCGTCGCCGCCGGTCAGTTCGATGATGGCAACCGGCTTGATGGGGTTGTTGAACTCGTCGAAGGAGTAGTCGCCCGTGATGCCCTTCGTGCCGTTCATGTTCTTGATGGCATCGATGATGGCCTGCTTGTACTCTTCCGTACCGGCAGTCAGGCCCTGTTCCTCTGCCGCTTTCAGACCTTCGCACATAATCATGGCCGCGTCATAGGCCAGAGGCGCAAACATATTGGGGATCTTGTCAACGTTGTAGGTCGCCATGTAGTCCTCTTCAAACTGCTTGACCGAATCGGTGCCGGGTGCGTAGCCGGAGCAGTAGACCGCGCCTTCCAGATCTTCCGCGGACGCATAATCCTTGACCGAGCCGAAGCCGTCGCCGCCGAGGAACATCGCGTCACAGCCCGCTGCGCGCGCCGCCGTGATGGCCAGACCTGCTTCTGCGTAGTAGATGGGTGCGAACACAACGTCCGGGTCGGACGCGGCAATGTTGGTCATCTGCGCTTTGAAGTCCTTGTCGCCCTCGGCGAACGCCTCGGAGTCCACGATGGTCAGACCCATCGCTTCTGCCTTCTCCACGAATGCGTTCATCAGGCCTTCGGAATAGTCGTTGCCGGTCTGATAGAACACGGCAGCCGTCTTCGCACCGACCTTTTCCACCGCGTAGCTGGCCATCTTCTCGCCCTGATAGGGATCGATGAAGCAGGCGCGGAAGACGTTCGGGCGAATGTCGCTGTTCTCGTCGTCCGGCTCAATGACCGTCACACCTGCCGCCGTCGCGGAAGCGGAGATCTGCGGCATATTGTTTTCATATGTTGCGTCGGCCAGAGCGATGGTCGGGCCGGTCAGCGTCGCGCCAATGACGGCGGTGATGCCGTTGTCACAGGCCAGGTTGAACGCGTTGACTGCTTCCACGCCGTCGCCCTTGTCGTCGTACTCCAGAACCTTGACCTGCTTGCCGTTGATGCCGCCCTTTTCGTTGAGCTGGTTGATGTAGAGCATCGCACCGTCGCGCACGGGCTGGCCGTACTGGGCATAGTCACCGGTGGTGTTGCTGATGAGCGCGATGACGATCTCGTCACCGGAGCTGCTTGCCGCCGAAGAGGCGGTCTTGTCGGTCGATGCGGTGTCTTCGCCGCAGGCGGCCAGACAACCGATCAGCATGACAACTGCCAGAACGAGGCTTACCAGTTTCATTGCTTTTTTCATTTTCCTTTACCTCACTTTGTTAGAACTGTATGCGATTCAAAAAAGCGGCTCTGCAAAAAGCAGAACCGCTTCGAATGCCAAAAGGTTTGGGGCTTTTATGCCGCCGCTGCCATTCCCATTTCGCCGTTGCTTTTTGCCGTATTTTGACGCATGACCAAAACCAGAATCTTTACCATGCCCCATACCAGTACCAGCCGTACCAGCAGGCCAATCAGACCCAGAATGCTAAGGCAAATGGATACCAAAATCATAATAAAAAAGGACACGGCCAGAATAGCCATGTCCGAACGAATGCACAGAGTTTCACTTGCGTCACCACAAGCAGCCGGTGCGCAGCTGGACGCATCGGAACAGGCCGTATTCTGCATTGCCATAAACCGCTTCATCCTGCGCGCCTCCTTGATAAGATGGGTTCATTATACTCTGTCACTTTAATGATGTCAAGTGATGAAACATGAAAAATGCCCGATATTTCGTTTTTCTTTTTGTGGATTCTTCACAACACGCCCGTTCCCTTTCACGCCCTTCTTCCCGCAGCCGCACATTTCTGCCAAAAAATCCCGCAACTTTCCGGTCTGCGCCGGCCGGGACTTGCATTTTTCGCCAGCTTCTGCTATCTTATAGCTATTCTTGGCGCTTGTGTGCCAATTAAGGTGTGTGATTTATCAAATGGAAAAGAAAAAGCGTCGCCTCGGTGACCGGAAAGACGGGGTCTTGCTGCGCGATCTGGATGGAATGCACTTCATCACCCCGCTTCTGTACCCCAACCGCTGCGACAATGAGGCCTACATCAAAGAGACGATCGACCTCACCAACATGAACGCGTATCTCAAAAAACGCAACGAGAGCGAGACGGAATTTCCCTACACGATGTTCCATCTCATCGTTGCCGCCCTCATCAAGACCATTACCCTGCGCCCGAAAATGAATCGGTTCATCGCCAACAAGAACTTCTACCAGCGCAACGAAGTCTCCGCTTCCTTCGTTGTCAAAAAACAGTTTGCCGACAACGCAGCCGAGAGTCTGGCCGTCATCCACGCGAAAGACGATTCCAGTCTGGATACCATCCACGAGGAGCTGCGCGAGCAGATTCTGGGCTGCAAAGACCTGCACAAGTCCGACGCATCGAGTGACAGCATGGACTTTTTCAACAAAATGCCCCGCTGGCTCGGCAAGCTTCTCGTCTGGATCATCACCCGGCTCGATGTCCACGGGCTTGTCCCCTACAGCCTCATCGCAACCGACCCGTACTATACCTCCTGCGTCATCTCCAACCTTGGCTCGATCAAGCTCAACTGCGGCTACCACCATCTGACCAACTGGGGCACGTGTTCAGTGTTC
This sequence comes from uncultured Oscillospiraceae bacterium, assembly GCA_964434135.1. GTDB lineage: Bacteria > Bacillota > Clostridia > Oscillospirales > Oscillospiraceae > CAG-170. The sequence goes on along the minus strand of CAYSTN010000027.1, from coordinate 4,131 downwards.
TGCATCATCGGCGAAAAGTCGAAGCGCCCGGTCTTCCACGAAGACGGCAGCATCGAAATGCGCGAAATGCTCGATCTCGGCCTGACCATCGATGAGCGGCTGGCCGACGGGTATTACTATTCGCGAACCATTCGCCTGCTCAAAACGCTGCTGGAAAATCCGGAACTCTTACAGACCCCGGCCAGCCAGCCCGTCGAGTTCTGACCCCCGCCGCCGGATTCTTTCACCCCCCGGCATGAACCGCCCGGCCAAACCAAGCTCCCCGGCTCGTCTCCCCGCCGTAACCCGGCTGGGCACCCACGGTTCACGCTCTCCGCTGCACCCCGGCTGGCCACCCACGATTCACGCTCCCCGCTGCACCCCGGCTGGCCACCCACGATTCACGCTCCCCGCTGCACCCCGGCTGGCCACCCACGGTTCACTCTCCCCGCTGCACCCCAGCTGGCCACCGCCCCGGCGCGTCTGCCCGGCTGCGGTTCAAAAACACTTGTCGTACATCAAAAACCGGCGCTCTTTTTTCAAAAGAGCGCCGGTTTTTCAGCCATTTTTGCACGTTTTTTTCGCAATTTTTCTTCATTTTCACGCATTTTTTGCTGCATTTTTGGTGTTTTTTGAGGCGATTTTGCGCAAATTTTCAGGCTTTTTTTGCGATTATTGAATGCCTTTTGCGATTTTTTCTTCGGTATCGGCGCGCATGGCCGCCCGCAACGCAGTCAAATATTCCGACCCCTGCACCACATCATTTGCATACGTCAAGTTGAGGTCATACTCCCGCGGTTCCCACGAGCGAAGGTCGGACTCGTTGTGCTGGATAACGGCTTCGAGCTTGTCAATGACTTTGTACAGCCGCGCCTCGGGCGTTTGCTGCGCGTCCATTTCCGCATAGAGTGCAGAAAGCTGTGCGCAATACGGTTCGGGTAGGGAGTTAACCCAGGTTTCCAGGGCGGTCTGTTCCGTTTGCTCGTCCTGTTTCGTCTTCAAAAACGACGGGATATCTCCCGTAAAGCATTCGCCGAGGTCGTGGATCATGCACATTTTGATGACGCGGTCGATCTCCACATCCGGAAATGCATCCTGCATGAAAAACGCCATCAGCGTCATGCGCCAGCAGTGTTCGGCCACGCTCTCGCGGCGGCCTTTGGACGTTTCGCAGTGGCGCAGCTCGTCCTTGAGCCGTTCGGCGATGTGTAAAACGTCCAGCAATGCGCGTACTTCCATGATTTTTCCTCCCTTTTTGATCGTTTTTCAGCTCAAAGCCAGTTCTATTGCTTCGCGGATATTGCGCACCCGCAAAAGTTCCATCCCTTCCGGCGCAGCGATTGCCTGCGTCCCCTGCCTCGGAATGATGCAGGTTTTAAAGCCCGTGCGGGCGGCCTCGGTCAGCCGCTGCTGCAAACCCGTTACGGAGCGAATTTCACCCGTCAGGCCGACTTCGCCGATGGCGGCGGTCGAGGGGTCGATGGGCTGATCGCGGTGGCTCGACGCGGCAGCCAGAACAAGCGCGAGGTCGGCGGCCGGTTCGTCGATCTGCAAGCCGCCGATGACGTTGACGTAGGCATCGGACATCCCGATGTTGACCCCGCTGCGCTTTTCCAGCACAGCCAGCAGAAGATTGGCGCGGGTAAAGTCGAACCCGTCGGCTGTGCGGCGCGGGACGTTGAAGCTCGTGCGGGCAACAAGCACCTGAATTTCGGCCAGAACGGGGCGCGTGCCTTCCATCACGCAGGCCACGCACGTACCCGGCGCGTTCATCGGCCGGCCGGCCAGCAGCATCTGCGAGGGGTTGGGTACTTCGACAAGGCCGCTGCTGTGCATTTCGAACACGCCGATCTCATTGGTCGAACCAAAGCGGTTTTTGGCGGCGCGGAGAATGCGGTAGCTGTTGGTGTGTTCGCCCTCAAAGAACAGCTCACAGTCGACCATGTGTTCCAGCACTTTTGGCCCGGCGATTGCACCCTCTTTGTTGACGTGGCCGACAACGAAGACCGTCAGGCCGCTGCTCTTGGCCAGCTGCATCAGAAGCATCGTGCAGGCTTTGACCTGCGTGATGCTGCCGGGGGCAGAGGGGTTCTCGGGGGTATAGAGCGTCTGGATGGAGTCGACGATGAGAATATCGGGCTGGACGGTGTCGACCGCCTCGGTGATCTGGGTCAGATCCGTCTCGGAGAGCAAAAACAGCTGCTCCGTTTCGACCTGAAGCCGGTCGGCGCGCAGCTTGATCTGGCGCTCGGATTCCTCGCCGGAGACGTAAAGGATCTTGAGCGTCTGCCCCAGGTATGCGCAGATCTGCAGCAGCAGCGTCGATTTGCCGATGCCCGGTGCGCCGCCGACCAGCACCAGCGAGCCGCGCACCCCGCCGCCGCCCAGCACCCGGTCAAGCTCCAGCATTCCGGTGGAGAATCGAATCTCCTGCTCGCCGGATATTTCACGCAGGCGCTTGGGCGCGGCTGCGCCGGTCGCGGCGCGCGCGCCGCGACCGGACGCGGGCTTTTTGTCTTCAAATTCCACGATGGTGTTCCATGCGCCGCAGGACGGACACTGTCCCTGCCAGCGCGGCGTTTCGTTGCCGCACTGTCTGCACATGAAAACGGTTTTAGATCTCATTTGTATGCTCCTCTGCAAGCCAGACCGAGAGCGTTCCCGCAAGCACGGTGGCCAGTTTTTTCTGATAGTCCGGCTGGGTCAGGCGCTGCTCCTCGTCGTAGTTGGACAAAAAGCCGCATTCGACCAGAACGCCCGTTGTTTCAAGCTGCTGCATCAGGTACACCCGCTGCGACGCTTTGCACTGCCGCCGGTTATCCGGGTCAAGCTGGGTACAAAGCGCGGCTTGCAGCTGCTCGGCCAGCTGCTGACTGCCGGGTGTCTGGGCGTAGAAGACCTGCGCGCCGTGGTACTGCCCCTCGGGAAAGAAATTCTGATGGACACTGACAAGCAAAGCATTTGGCGTGTCGTTTACCAGCTTGACGCGGTTTTTGATGTCGGAGACTTTTTTCTCCGCAATGCTCTCACAGCCGTCGGAATAAATGGCGGTATCCGTCTGGCGAACCATTCGCGTGCGGATGCCCAGCAAATGCAGCGCATCGCGCAGCCGCAGCGAAATCTCCAGATTCAAAGCGGCCTCGGACGTGCCGCTGACACCGACTGCGCCGCCATCCTCGCCGCCGTGCCCCGGATCGATCACGATGCACGTGCGCGCAGAAGGCTGCGCGGCGGTCTGCACCGCTTCATAGCCGGTGAGCGCAAAGACGCAGAAGAAAACGATCGTCGCGAACAGCACGACCGGCAGCAGAATCTGTACCCATTGTTTCATCCGATCACCCCATAGGAGCGTATGCGGCTGACAGGAAAAGTATAGCATGATTTTTGCCGTTTGAAAAGAGGCGTTTGCGCAGCGCAGCGCACCGCACAAAAAGCAGCAGGGCCTGCCGTGCAGACCCTGCTGAAAATCTTATTTGAGGAGCGCCTTGTGGAAGACCTTCTTGCCCTTGCGGATGACCGCGCCGTCTGCAAAGACGGACTTGGCAAAAGTGGTGGCAAAATCGGTGATCTTCTCGTCGTTGACGCTGATGCCGCCCTGCTGGACGAGTCTGCGTCCTTCGCCCTTGGACGCGGCAAGGCCGCACTTGACCAGAAGCGTCAGGGTGTCGATGGCATCGTCGGTGAAGTCGTCGTCGCTCAGCTCGGTCGAGGGCATATTCTCGCTGTTGCCCGCGCCGCCAAAGAGCGCCTTGGCCGACGCTTCAGCCTTTTTGGCCTCTTCTTCGCCGTGAACCATCTGCGTCAGCTCGAAGGCGAGAATTTCCTTGGCACGGTTGAGCTGGCTGCCTTCCCAGCTGTTCATCTCGTCGATCTGCTCAAGCGGCAGGAACGTCAGCATCCGGATGCACTTCATGACATCGGCATCGTCGACATTGCGCCAATACTGGTAGAAGTCGAAGGGGCTGGTCTTGTTGGGGTCGAGCCAGACCGCGTTGCCAGCCGTCTTGCCCATCTTTTTGCCCTGCGAGTCGGTCAGCAGCGTTATAGTCATGGCGTGTGCGTCCTTGCCCAGCTTGCGGCGGATCAGCTCCGTGCCACCGAGCATATTCGACCACTGATCGTCACCGCCGAACTGCATATTGCAGCCGTAGT
>CAYSTN010000026.1:0-25474 GCA_964434135.1 uncultured Oscillospiraceae bacterium | reverse complement strand
GAGCAGCCCAGCGTTTCGACCAGCGCTTCTTCGATGATGCCGTTTTTAATATTGAGGGTCAGCTTGCAGGCGCCCTGCTGCGGTGCGCACCAGCCCACGCCGTGGGTAAAGCCGGAGATATCCTTGATTTCCTTTGCCTGAACCCATTTGCCCTCTTCGGGAATGGGCGCCGGGCCATGATACGCACCCTTGGCAACCGGGCACATATGCTTGACTTCTGCGGTATAGATCATTATACTGGTCTTCCTTTCAAGAATTCTAAAGCCGCATTGGCTGTTTACGATTGAATTATACCCAGAATCGCGCACGAAGTCAAGAATACGTACAAAAATAGCACGATCCGTGACGCAGACCTGTCTGCCGGCAAAAAGCGGCGGTTTCCGGGTAAAAAAAGAGAAGCCCGGGCGGGCTTCTCTTTCGATTCAGAGCAGCTTATTTTGTGCCGAAGATGCGGTCACCGGCATCGCCCAGACCGGGGACGATATAGCCGTGTTCGTTGAGCTTTTCATCGAGCGCACCGGCGTAGATGTCAACGTCCGGATGCTTCTTTTGCAGCAGCTCAATGCCTTCGGGTGCAGCAACCAGCACCATGAGCTTGATATGCTTGCAGCCGCGGCGCTTCATCTCCTCGATGGCCGCGTCTGCCGAGCCGCCCGTGGCGAGCATCGGGTCAACGATGAGGATATCACGTTCGGCCACGTCCTTGGGCATCTTGCAGAAATAGACGTGCGGGATGAGCGTTTCTTCGTCGCGGAACATACCGATGTGACCCACGCGCGCCGACGGAACCATGCGCAGCACACCGTCGACCAGGCCAAGACCTGCACGCAGGATGGGTACGACCGCAAACTTCTTACCGGCCAGCGTCGGCGCTTCCATCTCGCAGATGGGCGTTTCGATGTGCTTGGTCGTCATGGGCAGATCGCGCGTAGCCTCATAGGTGATGAGCATACCGATCTCGCTGACCAGCTCACGGAAGTCTTTGACACTGGTGTCCTTGTCCCGCATGATCGTCAGCTTGTGTGCAACCAGGGGATGATCCATAATATGCACGTGTTCTCCAAATGCTTTCGTACTCATGATGATGCTCCTTTTTCTGTTCTGATATTCAATTATTTTTTCAAATAAAAGTCTTTATCAAGCTGCCGGGTGCGTTCGGCCTGTGCCTGGCGCAGATAGTTGGGGCTGAGGGAAGCGGCCTCGCCCGCGTCCCCGGCATCGATGCGCGCCTGTGCGCACAGCGCCACACCGGCTGCGCGCTGCTGGCGCAGATGCTCCGGCAGCAGAACGAGCGGTAAGTGAAGCGGCGCAAGCGTCTCGGCGACCAGCTTCGCGCCGTCACCGACGAGATAGACCGGCTCCGATACCCCGGCAAGTTCTTCTCCGAGTGTTTCGATGGAAATGGCGCGGTCGTCCGTCCGGCGCGTGAGCATACCGCCCGAATAGGCAAAGACCGCGTTATAGATCTGCTCCCTGCGCGCGTCCATACACGCGCAGTACAGCCCGTCAGCGTAAGCTGCGCCGCGCGCCATCGCCTCAAGCGTGGACACGCCATAGAGCGGAAGCTCCCGTCCCCACGCGAAGCCTTTGGCGCAGGCCATGCCGATGCGCACACCGGTAAAGCTGCCCGGCCCTGCCGCCACAGCGACTGCGTCGATCTGCTGCGGTGAGAGCGAACAGTTGCACAGCAGATCCTTGGCCATCTGCATCAGCGTTCTGCTGTGCGTCTGGCCGGAGTTTTGCACACACTCGCCGAGCAGAATCCCGTCGCACAGCAGCGCCGTACCGGCGGCCTTGGCCGAGGATTCAAAGGCCAGTAGCTTCAAAGCGCTCGCCTCCTGTGATGGTGATGTAACGGGTATCGGGCTGCGTGTCGTCTTTTTCGATGGTGATACCGATCGCGCCCGTGAGCGCGTCGGCGACGTTCTCGCTCCACTCGACGGCGCACACGCCGCCGCGCGCAAGATAGTCTTCCCAGCCGATGTCAAACAGCTCGTCGCTCGAGCCGAGGCGGTACATATCGAAGTGGAACAGCGGCAGCCGCCCGGAGAGATATTCGTTGACGATGGTATAGGTGGGGCTGGTCACGCTTTCCTGCACACCAAGTCCCTGCGCCAGTCCGCGCGTGAAGGCCGTCTTGCCCGCGCCAAGGCCGCCGTAGAACGCGATCACGTCGCCCGGGCGCAGCAGCTGCGCAAGCCGCTGACCGAGCTGCTGGGTCTGCTGCGCACTGTGCGTACTCACGCGCATCCTGCCATCCCCCATTTCTCCAATTGATCGGGGGCATTATACCACACTCCGGTGTTAAAATCAATGCAAAAACATCCGGCGCGAAAAAACAGGTTTACAGGCGCAGGGTTTTTTGCTATACTATAGAATTGAGCTGGAAGCATCATTTTCACGCAAAAGGAGACAGAACGATGCACGGGATCTGGAAAGCGATCGGCAACTACGTCCGCAGGGCAGACATGATCTTATTGAGTCTTTGCGTCGCGGCCAGTATATTTGGCATCGTCGCCATCTCCAGCGCCACCAACTATCTCGGCAACGTCCAGTTTGTGCGCACACAGATCCTCGCGCTGTTGCTGGGCATCGTCCTGTTCGTCGTGTTCACGCTCATCGACGTGGATATCATCGCCGAACGGCGCGAGCTGCTGTTTTTGTTTGCCACGGCGTTTATCCTGCTGCTGTTTCCGTTTGGCGATACGCGAAGCGGCAACCGCTCGTGGCTGGCGTTCAGCTTTTTGCCGTTCTCCATCCAGCCGGCCGAGCTGTGCAAGATTCCCTTCATCCTCATCCTTGCCAAGACGATGAGCATCCGGGAGAACAAGATCTCGCATATTACGACCGTTTTGCGTCTGGCTTTTATCACGCTGTTTTTGTTCGGTCTGATCGTTGTCGCGTCGGAAGACTTGGGCGTTGCGCTGCAATACCTGTTTATTTTCGTCATCATGGCGTTCGTCGGCGGCGTGAACCTGCTGTGGTTTCTCGGCGCGTTCTCGGCGGTCGTGGTCGCTTCGCCGTTTTTGTGGCGGTTTTTGTCCGAAGACCGGCGCAGCCGGATCTGGGTGCTGTTTGACGCGCGCATCGACCCGCTGGCGCAGGACGAGCGCTATCAGATGAACCGTTCGCTGCGCGCGCTGCAAAACGGCGGCATCAGCGGCCAGGGGCTGTATCAGGGCTCGATGGTGCAAAGCGGCTCGATCCCCGTGCAGCACACCGACCTCATCTTCTCCTCCATCGGCGAGGAGCTGGGAATGCTGGGGTGCATGGCGGTGCTGCTTTTGCTCACGGCCATCATCATCCGTATCATCTACGTCGGCATCAAGTCCGGCAACTATATGAACCGGCTCATCTGCGTCGGCATCGCCGGTATGATGACCGCGCAGATCTTCATCAACATCGGCGTGTGCATCGGTCTTGTGCCGGTCATCGGTCTGACCCTGCCGTTTTTCTCCTACGGCGGCAGTTCGCTCGTCACGATGTTCTTCGCCATGGGCATCGTCTCGGGCATCAATATGCGCCCTGCCCCGGACAGCAACGCCCGCTATATCCGCCCGCCGCTCTCCGGTGTATAACGAAAACCATTCCCGCCCAGATGGGCGGGATTTTTTTCGCTTTTTGCTTGCATATTTTCCCGCTTTGCGCAAAAACTACCTCCGAATCATATTGAAGGAGGTCATCTCTTTGAAGCACCATACCCGTTCTGTGTGCGCCGTGCTGCTGGCGGCGCTGCTCGTTTCCGCTTGGACTGTGCCGACGCTGGCGGCGCAGATCGACGTAGACTATACCTCGGAATATCAATTCTGCGCCGCAGATTTCTCTGACGGCGAAGGCTTCGACGGCGTCTACATTTCCGCCGTGCCGCCTGCGTATCAGGCCGAGCTGTGTCTGGGCAGCCGTGTGCTGCGCCGGGGCGATATCCTGCCCGCCGCCGCGCTCGGGCGGCTCAAGCTGCGCCCGGTCTGTCTGGGCGAGGCCGAGTGTGAGCTGGTCTACTGCCCCATCGCGTCCGGAACGCTGGGCGAGGCCGTCACGCTTTCGCTGCGTATCCTCTCCGGCACGAACACTGCGCCCGTGTGCGAGGACGGAACGCTTGAAACTTACAAAAACATTGCCAACTCCGGGACGCTGTGCGCGACCGACAAGGAAGACGCAAAGCTCACCTACCAGCTCGTCAAAGAACCGAAACGCGGCAGCGTCGAGCTGCACGCAGACGGCAGCTTCACCTACACGCCGGGCAAAAACAAGGTTGGCCGCGACAGCTTCGTCTTCACCGCAACCGACCCGGCGGGCAACGTCTCCAACGAGGCGTGTGTCAAAATCCGCATCGTCAAGCCCACCGACAAAGCGACCTATCAGGATATGCGCGGCGACAAAGACGAGTACGCCGCCCTGTGGCTCAAAGAGCAGGGGCTGTATACCGGCAGCGTCGTGGCCGGGAATCTGTGCTTTGAGCCGGAGCGCGCCGTCTCGCGCGGGGAATTTCTGCTCGCGTGTATGAAGCTGGCCGGGCTTGAACCGGCGCAAAACGCCCTGTCGACCGGCTTTGCCGACGAAGCGCAGACCCCCGTGTGGCAGCAGCCGTATCTGGCTGCTGCGTATCAGGCGGGGCTGATCTCCGGCGCGCCGAGCGAAGACGGCCCGGTCTTCCGGCCGGGCGAGAGTCTCAGCCGCGCCGAGGCCGCCGTGCTGCTGCAAAAGCTCCTGCGCCTGCCGGGTGACGCAGCGGTCTTCTCGGCAGAAGATGCCGCGCTCGTTCCGGCGTGGGCACAAAGCGCCGTCAGTGCCCTCTCAGCAGCCGGTATCTCCCTTTCCGGCGGCGACTACGACGAGCCGCTGACGCGGCGCGAAGCCGCGCGGGTACTGCTCACGGCTGCGCCGAGCGCTGCGCAGCAGCCGCAATACTGGAGCGAATAAGCCGAAAAATATCCCCATCGGCTTGCGCCGGTGGGGCATCATGATCTGTTTTATCCCCATCGGCTTGCGCCGGTGGGGTTAACAGATCGTTATGTCTCATCTTCTGCTTCCGGGCAGGCGATGGCCATCACGCTTTCGATCATCTCGTGCAGCAAGCTGCTCTGGCACACGTCGGCGGCGCGGTAAAAGACCTCTTTGCCCGCGCGGCGCGAGACGATCAGCCCGTTGTCCTTCAGTCCGCGCAGATGGTGGCTGACGGCGGGGCTGGACATATGCATCAGCGCGGAGATATTCTGCACACACTCCTCGCAGTGGCACAGCAGCCAGAAAATGCGCACCCGCGTCGGGTCACCGACCTGTTTGAAAATCTCCGCGACCTGCTGAAACTGCTCCACGCGGTCAAGCTGCGCCTGTAGGCGCTGCATATCGTGCTGTTCGTGTTCGCCGTGGTCGTGCGGCAAGTGTTCGTGCGGCATTCATCGCGCCTCCCCTCTTTTCTCTATCATACAAAATTTTTTCCGATTTGCAAGTTTTTTTCGCTGCGGCTCTTGACATTCGTGCGGGCGCGCGGTATACTTCGGACATAACTATTAAACGCTTACTTAATTGTTTAATCCAAGGAGGACGAACCCATGAAAAAGACTTACAACATCGAAGTAGACTGCGCGAACTGCGCCAACCTGATGGAACAGGCGGCCGGCAAAGTCGACGGCGTGGCCGAGGCAAGCGTCAATTTTATGATGCAGCGGATGCACGTCATCTTCTGCGACGGCGCGGACGAGAAAAAGACCATGAAAGCGGTCTTAAAAGCCTGTAAAAAGGTCGAGCCGGACTGCGAAATCGAGCTGTAAGCGGCGAAAAGAGGGAGAAAAGATGACAAAGAAGCAAAAACGCATGGCGCTGCGCCTGATTACGGCGTTCGCGCTACTGTTGCTGGCGAAAGTCCTGCCTGTGCCGACGTGGGGGCGGCTGGCGCTGTACGCGGCGGCGTATGGTGTGATCGGCTGGGACATTCTGAAAAAGGCCGCGCTGGGCGTGGCCAACGGGCGCGTGTTGGATGAAAATTTCCTCATGGCCGTCGCGACGCTGGGCGCGGTGGCGCTGGCGATCTATGACAAATCCCTCGACTTTACCGAGGCCGTGGCCGTCATGCTTTTTTACCAACTGGGCGAACTGTTCCAGAGCTACGCCGTGGGCAAAAGCCGCCGCAGCATCGCCGCGCTGATGGACATCCGTCCCGACCACGCCGCCGTGGAGCATGACGGCGCGCTCGTGCAGCTCGACCCGGCTGAGGTCGAACCGGGCAGCATCATCATTGTCCAGCCGGGCGAAAAAATCCCCATCGACGGCGTGATCGTCGATGGCTGCGCCAGTCTCAACACCGGCGCGCTCACCGGCGAGAGCCTGCCGCGCGAAGTCGCGCCGGGCGACGAAGTGCTCAGCGGCTGCATCGACCTGTCCGGGGTGCTGCGCATCCGCACGAGCAAGCCCTTCGGCGAGTCCACCGTTTCGAAAATCCTCGACCTCGTGGCCGAATCGTCCTCACGCAAATCCCGCTCCGAGGCGTTCATTTCGAAATTCGCGCGTGTCTATACGCCCGTCGTGTGCGCCGGAGCGCTGGCGCTGGCGGTGCTGCCGCCGCTGGTGCGGCTGGCGCTGGGACTGCCGGGCGCGTGGGCGGATTGGGTCTACCGCGCGCTGACGTTTCTGGTCATTTCGTGTCCGTGCGCGCTGGTGGTGAGCATTCCTCTGAGCTTTTTTGCGGGCATCGGCGGCGCGAGCCGCGCGGGCATCCTGATAAAGGGCGCGAACTACCTCGAAACGCTCGCCCAGACGCGCATCGTGGTCTTTGACAAGACCGGCACACTCACGCGCGGCGTATTTGAGGTCAACGGCATCCACCACAGCACACTGCAAGACGCGCAGCTGCTGGAGCTGGCCGCACACGCCGAGTGCGCCAGCTCGCACCCCATCAGCAAAAGTCTCCTGCGCGCGTACCGGAAGCCCATTGACCGCAGCCGGGTGCAAAACATCTGTGAGCGCAGCGGACAGGGCCTGACCGCCACGGTCGACGGCAAAGCCGTTGCCATCGGCAACGAAGCGCTCATGCGCGCGCTGGTCGTTGCGCCCATCACCTGCCACCAGCCGGGGACGGTGCTGCATCTGGCCGTAGACGGGCAGTACGCGGGGCATATCGTCATCTCGGACGTGGAAAAACCCAATGCGCGCGCCGCCGTGGCGGCGCTGCGGCGCGCGGGCGTGGAGAAGACCGTCATGCTGACGGGTGACGCGCAGCGCGTGGCGCAGCAGGTTGCCTCTTCACTCGGCATCGACGAAGTACACGCCGATCTGCTCCCGGTGGACAAGGTGTACTGGCTCGAGCGCCTGCTTGCGCAGAAGCCCGCGCGCGCAAAACTCGCCTTCGTCGGCGACGGCATCAACGACGCGCCGGTACTCTCGCGCGCGGACATCGGCATCGCCATGGGCGCGATCGGCTCGGACGCGGCCATCGAGGCCGCCGACGTGGTGCTGATGGACGACGACCCCATGAAGCTGGCCAAAGCCATTGCCATCTCGCGCAAATGTCTGCGCATCGTCCGCGAGAACATCGTCTTTGCGCTGGCGGTCAAATTGGGCTGTCTGGTGCTGGGCGCGTGTGGCGTGGCCGATCTGTGGCTGGCGATCTTTGCCGACGTTGGGGTGATGGTGCTGGCGGTTTTGAACGCCATCCGCGCCCTGCGCGTCACGCTGCGCTGACGCAGCCGAACCCGTATTGCCATCCAGAACTTTTCTGCGGTCGGATTTTGTCACAAACGGCAAAATCCGACCTGTTTTTTTGTACGCGGAAAGCAGAAATTCCGGTTGCGGTTTGCGGCAAAAGATAGTATAATGTCTGTGACTATAATCAGGTGCTTATCGTCGTCTGCGTTATTGTCCTGCAAGGGAGTACTCCCTTGCGCGCTGCGTCAGCAGCGCGCAACCGCTCTTTGTCTCAGGTCGGCTTCCGTGGGAGACGGAACCGGCAGAAAGTGAGGGAAACCTATGAAAAAACGAATCCTGTCCATCCTTCTGGTGCTGGCTCTGTGCCTGACGATGTTGCCCACGGCCGTACTGGCCGGCGGCAGCAGCGCAGCCACCGTGAGCAATGTGTCCTATCTGGACGCGAACGGCGCGGCTGCCACCTGCGCCAGCGCCGTGAAGCTCACCGATAGCACCGTCCCCACCACCTGGGGCGAAGCAGGCAAGACCACGTGGTACACGATTGACGAAAACGTGACCATCTCGGACACAGTCGTGGTCGAAGGTGATGTCCGCCTGATCCTGCCCGACGGCAAGAATCTGACCGTCACGAAAGACAAAGGACAAAGCACTAACTCTTTTTATGATTACTTTAACGCCCTTGCAATTGGGTATCGCGATTCTGGCAGCCTGACCATCTATGGCCAGTCTGGCGGCACAGGCGAACTGAACGTCACGACCACCGGCGGGAATAACAACACAGCCATTGAAGTTTGCGAGTGGTCTTCAAGTCCGTCGCGCCCGGGTCTGACCATCAACGGCGGCAAAGTCACGGCCATTGCCGGTGATGCAAACAGGTATAGCTGGGGACTCGAAGCTTGCACTGACGTTATCATCAACGGCGGCAAACTGACCGCCACGGGCAGCAAGTCCACCTCTACTTCTACTGCTGGGCGCAGCTACGGCATTCTCATTCAGGGCAGCACCATGACCGTCAACGGCGGCACGGTCGAAGCCACGTCTGACACTTGTGCAAATGGGCATAGCTACGGCATCAACGTTTACAGCAACAGTAAGCTGATCGTCAACGGCGGCACGGTCAAGGCCACCAGCGGCGAAGCAACAAACGGGCGCAGTGTCGGTATTTACGTTGAAAGCAACCTCTCCAGATCTGCCAGCTGCGAAATGACCGTCAACGGCGGCGAGATCGAGGCCACCGGCGCGCAGGCAACCAGCACCAGTGCCGGTATCCTGGTTGACAGCGGCTGCAAGCTGACCGTCAACGCCGGTAAGATCACCGCCAACAACACCGCAACATCTGGCGCAGAGTGTTACGGCATCTACGTTAGCGGCAGACGTGACGGCTCAGTAAGCTATGGCCGTGCCCAGCTGCACTTCACCTCCGGTACGATAAAGGCCAATGCCCTCTCCCCGATCGACCTTGTCGGTAGAACCAAGCCGGAAACACTCCCTGACACCTACTATTGGCGCAGAAGTGAAAGCGACAACTACACCGTCAGCACCACCAGCGATTATTCCACAAGCGGTGACTACCTCGAACTCACCACCCGGCCGATCTCCGGCGGCTATCTCTACTACTGCGACTGGGACGAGACGACCAACAAGCTGGTGGACAAAGCATTTTCCACCTCCGACAACCCCGATTGGGAGGTCACCGCTCCGAGCAGCGAAGGCAATACTCGTATGCTGTCGGCCGGTTTCTATGCGCTCACAAGTGATGTTTCCTTTCCTGAGCCTAGTGAACTGCAAATCTCCGGTGATGTATCTCTCGTCCTCTGTGACGGTGCAGCACTGAACGCGTATATCCTGGACTATAAGGATTCATCTTCCAGCCTGACCATCTATGGCCAGGCCGGGCAGACCGGCAAGCTGGTCGTGACATATGGATTCTCCAACAACCCGGAGGGTTCCCTGACCATCGAGGGCGGCACGGTTGAACTCTCGCAGACCGACAGCAGCCAAAAGGCCGTCGGCGGCGCGCTGACGTTCAAGTATGGTACGCTGAAAGCCGGCTCTGCGGGGGGCGTGTTCATATCCGACCCCACGCTGCCCACCGCTATCCCCTACTACTGGCGCAAGAGCAACACCGGCAACTATACCATCTCCACCAACGCGCCCTTTACCAAAGCAGCCGGCGATACATACGCCGAGCTGACCGTCCACCGCCCCAGCAACGAACAGCTGGGCATCGTCCCCTATCAGGCCTGGGACAGCGCGAACAAAAAGCTCGTCGACGCCGAGTGCTATAACCCGACGCAGTTCACAGGCAGCGGCAACCTGACCGGTGGCGAAACCGCCGCAGACGCGAAGTGGTACTACATCAAAACCATGCCCGGCGATATAGGAGATGTATCGGTTGCGGGCAGTGTGTCCGTCACCGGCCATGTAAACCTCATCCTTGTCGACGGAGCAGCGCCAGTCATTCAGGGCAAATTAATGTTCGGCGAAAATGCCAGCCTGACCATCTACGGCCAGTCCGGCCAGTCCGGCAGACTGTCGGTGAATAACGGCATCACCTTCAATGATAATGCCGCGCTGACCATCAACGGCGGCTCTGTCAAGGCAAGCACCGGCATGAGTACCACGGCCGCCATCGACCTTGCCAATCAAAGCACCCTGACCGTCAACGCCGGTAACCTCACCGCCGAGGGTCAGATGAAAGAGAACGACGTTGGTATTTCCATCGCCTCCGGTACGATGACCGTCAACGGCGGCACGGTCACGGCCACCGGCAAGAGCGTCGGTGTCTATGTCGACTCCACAAGCGGCAATTCTCTGACCTTTAACGGCGGTACGCTCATTGCCAAGCGCATCAATGAAACAGGCTTCGCCGTGCAGCTCGGCGCAGAAACTTCGTTCACCGTGCCCGGCAGCTACTTCTGGCGCGCAGGCGACGCAGCGGATACCAAATACCAGCTGCCCGACTATACGGCAGCCGCCCTCGCCGGGACGTACTTCGAGATCACGACCGTCACGCCGGATGCAACCAAGGTCGACTATCCGGCCGTCTCCTATCTCGACGCGGACGGCAAGACGGAAAAGACCATTACCGCCGCTGACTACACCGCAATCACCGCCAGCACGACCACGCTGACCGGCGGTACGCAAGCTGCACCGGTCTGGTACGTCGTACAGGGCAACGTGACCATCGGCGGCACGCTGCAGATAGACGATGCTGCTAACATCAATCTGATTCTCTGCAACGGCGCGACGCTGACCGTGACCGAGGGCATCATCAACGAGAATGAAGAGGGTTCGCTGACCATCTACGGCCAGAAACCCGAAACCGGCAAAGCCCCCGGTAAGCTGATCGTAACGGGCGCAGTCGTGCGAGAAAGCGGCAGCAACGCTGGCATCAGCACGGCGATCGCCGTCGACAGTCTGACCGTCAACGGCGGCCAGATCGAGGCCACCGGCGGTGACTACAGCGAAGACGCCTTCGTCACGGGAAGTTTCGGCATTTCCACGACAACCCTGACCGTCAACGGCGGCAAGCTGACCGGCATCGGCGGCAAGACTCATCCCCAAGCCGTCTCTGACGACTGCGCGAGCGTCGGCATTTTCGTAGGGGGCACCGCCACGATCAACGGCGGCGAAGTGATCGCCAAGGGCGGCCACGCTCCGACGAGTATCGGCTTCGGTGTACCCCTCACACTGCTTAATCACGCAAAGCCCACCCTCATCATGAACGGCGGCAAGCTGACCGCCACCGGTGCAGACGCCCCGACCGTCACGACCACCAACCGCAGCGAGGTTCCCATCGTGATGAGCAGTGGTATCTGTGTATACATGATGAGCATCGACGGCGGCACAGTGAAGGGCACGGGCGGCAAAGCCAACATGATCAGCAGCGGCATCGTTTCGCTGTATGCGCTGGCCGTCAACCCGAAGACCAACTTCATCCCCGCCGGCAAGACGCTCGATAACACCCCCGCAGGCGATACCGAAACCGGCGAAACCGAAACCACCACACCCGCTGCCCCGGTTGTCGAGGGCATCGGCGGTGCAGTTTTGCCGACCGAAAGCAGTTCCCTGATGTTAAGCTTAGGCATCGGATCGGCGCTTGTGTCTGTTGATGGGGTTAACCTCATGTTGTCCACAAACGGTATTGATCTTGACCCCGCTGACACCACCGCAGACAGCACCACCACCCAGCCCAGCGCGACCGTCACCGCCACCGCCGGTGATGCTGGGACTAACGGCATGAGCATCGGTCTGCTGCCGTTCCTGGGTCTGCACGTGGGCGTAAGCGCTGAAGATATTATGGCTGCGTTCGACAATACGGGTGAGAGCGGTTACGCTGTGCTGGGCGATACTCCGACTGAAGAGCCCTCCGGCGCGACCCCCGCGACCGGCAGCACCGCGAACATCACCGCCACCGGCACGACATATGGCATTCTGGCGGTTGATATGTTTGCAGCATATGGTCTGCCTGTTGTCTGGCTCAACGGCGGCAAGCTGACGGCCAGAAGCGCGCAGAACGGCATCCTGGTAACGCCGATGGACGGCGGCATAATCAGCCTTGACACCCTCGGTCTGGATGCCCTTGGTCTGAACACGCTCGGTCTGGATACCCTCGGCGAGGAAGAATCCGGCGGCGAACCCGCCACCCCCGTCACCACGGTCTACGTGCAAAAGGGTACGCTGATCGCCGACGCGACCGCCGCCACGTCTTCCGAATCCGGCGCAGACGCAGACGCGGACGCAGGCACCGGCGGCCCTGACCCGCGCGGCACGACCCCCAGCGGCCTTGCCCTCGTTCTGGGCGAATGGGGCAGCGATACCGCCCCGCTCAAGTGCCCGGAAGCCTACTGGTGGCGCACCGTCAAGACCAGCGAATATACCAAGTTCCCCACAGCGAAATACACCTACACCGGAACGCATAACTACGTCGAGATCACCGACACCGAACCGGCCACGCAGCCCGGCGGCGGTGGCAGCGGCGGCGGCAGCGGCAGTGGCGGCGGTGACAGCGGCGGCGGCCAGGGCGGCGGCAGCGGCAGCGGCGGTGGCCAGGGCGGCGGCAGTGGCAGCGGCAGCAGCGGTTCTTCCGTCTCGCAGACCTACGCCATCAACCTGCTCCCGACCAGCGGCGGCGTTGTCTCGTCCAGTCTCAGACGTTCGCCCAGCGGCCTGACCATCACCATCACCGTCTCGCCGGACAAGGGCAGCGCCCTCACCGCGCTCACCGTCACCGACGCGACCGGTAAGGAAATCACCCTCACCCGTCAGCCCGACGGCAGCTACACCTTCACCATGCCCAGCTCCGACGTGGACGTGAAGACGACCTTCGCAAAACAGACCAATTCCTTCGTGGATGTCTCCCCCGCCGATTACTTCTACAGCCCCGTCCTCTGGGCAGCGGCCAGCAACATCACCGGCGGCGTTGACGCTACCCACTTTGCCCCCGACCGTACCTGCACCAGAGCCCAGCTCGTCACCTTCCTGTGGCGCGCAGCGGGCTGCCCGGTGGTGAACTTCGCCATGAACTTCACCGACGTGGACACCGGCGCTTACTACGCCGAGGCTGTCCGCTGGGCAAGCAGCCTTAATCTCGTCGGCGGCTACGGCAACGGCCTGTTCGGCACGAACGACCCCATCACCCGTGAGCAGATGGCGGCCATCCTCTATCGCTTCGCGCAGGCCATGGGCTATGACGTGAGCGTCGGCGAGGATACCAACATCCTCAGCTACACCGACGCGCTCGACATCAGCGAGTACGCCATCCCGGCCATCCAGTGGGCGGTCGGTGTCGGCATCCTGCAGGGCGCAAACGGCGCGCTCATGCCCGCCCAGCCCTGCACCCGCGCCCAGATCGTCACCATGCTCTACCGCCTGCTCGGCAACTGACAAACGCACAACCAAACAATACGCATAAAACGTACAAACCCGCGGGGCGGCTCAGCCGCCCCGCGGGTTGTTCCTTCTCCCGCCCGATTACCCCCTGTTCAGAAAGAACTCTGTACCGGGTCAAGACAATAAAATCGAACCGCCCGCCACGCCCAACGGGCGGTTTCAATTGTTTGAGGTGCTTTCCGGAATTTCCAACAACCCAAAATCGTCGATTTTCCCACATCGACAGCATTATAGTGCTTTATGCATACATTCCCTGTCCGACAGGAGAATGCTGAGAATCGAAAAACCGCACATTTTTCATATATCATCCATCCTCTGCGCAAGCCCTGCACACACTTTCCCGGTGCATATTTCGCCAATGCTTGCAAACAATAGCTTTGCAGCCAAACACGTGGCAAAAGAAACAGCATTGGAGGGGTCAAATTTGAAAGCAACCGGAATCGTCCGGCGTATCGACGACCTTGGCCGGGTCGTCATTCCGAAAGAAATTCGCCGCACCCTGCGCATCCGCGAGGGCGACCCGTTGGAGATTTACACGGAAAAAGACGGCGAGGTGATCTTCAAAAAATACTCGCCCATGGGTGACATTGGCGAGTTCGCGAACCAGATCTGCGAGTCCATCGGCAAAAACACGGGCTTTATCGCCGCCGTGTGCGACCGCGACGCGATCATCGCCGTCCACGGCGTACCGAAGCGCGAGCTAGTCGACAAACGCTGCTCGCAGGAGCTGGAACAGCTTCTGGAACTGCGCCGCAGCTACCGCCATCAGGACGGTGACCTGCCGGTTCGTCCGACGGAGACGGGCGAACGCTACCGCGTGGGCGCAGCTGCGCCCATCGTGACGCAGGGCGATCTGATGGGCGGAGTGCTGCTTCTTCTGGAAGATGGCGCGCCCGCGCTGAGCGAAGCGGAGCAGCGGCTGGTGCAGACCGTAGCCGGCTTCCTCGGCAGACAGATGGAGAGCTGAAAAAGACCACCGGTATGCGGGCGCTTGCCCGCGCCGGTGGTCTTTTTGTGTACCCTGCGCGCCGCGCGCGATAAAATTACCCCGCCGGACGTAAAAAAAGATGTGGCACAACGCGCGCGAATCTGTTATACTATGATCTGTATAAGGCGAAGTGTATGCCGAGAAAGGAACGCACAACATGAACTTTACCGCTTTTCTGGGCAATGACGCGCTCAAGGCGCGGCTTTCCGGCGCATTTGCTGCCGGGCGCGTGTCACACGCGTATGCCATCAGCGGGCCGGAAGGTTCGGGCAAGCACACCCTCGCCCGGCTTTTGAGCGCCGCGATGCAGTGCCAGAGCGGCGCAGCCGTGCCGTGCGGCCTCTGTCCAGCCTGCCGCAAGGCGCTTGCGGGCGTACACCCCGACATCATCACCGTGGACGATGCCGAACACAAGTCCATGACCGTCGACCCCATCCGCGCCGCGCGCAGCGATCTGTTCATCCGTCCGAACGAGGGCAAACGGAAGATTTACTGCATCCCGCGCGGACAGGACATGAACGAAAGCGCGCAGAACGCGCTGCTGAAGATTCTCGAAGAGCCGCCGCCTTACGGCGTATTTCTCATCCTCACGACCAATGACCAGCGTCTGCTGCCCACCATCCGCAGCCGCTGCGTTACGCTTTCCCTCTCCCCGGTGGACGAAGTGCAGGCGCTGCCGTTTTTGCGTGAACACTGCCCGGACAGGCCGGAGCAGACGCTGCGCGCCGCGTATGTGCGCGCGGGCGGCTATCTGGGACAGGCGCTGACACTTTTGCAGCGCACGCAGGACGATACGCTCTGCGCGCAGTTCGCTGCGGCCTATGCCGCGCGGGAACGAATGACACTTTTACGCCTGCTTCTGCCCTTGGAAAAGGCAAAGCGTGAGACGCTGCGCGAATCGCTTGTGCAGCTTCACGCGTGTATCTGCGCCGCGCTGGCGCAGCGCGGCGGCCTGCGGGCGGCAGACGAGAGCGCCGCGCTGCTCGTGTCGAGCCGCACGGGCGGCGAATTGCTCGCAGCGGCAGATGCCCTGCAAGCCGCGCTCGACGCACTACAGGCGAACGCAGCACCGGGCGCGGTGGTCGGCTTTCTGGCCGCGAAGCTGCGCTGAACGAAGAACATACCTTGCCGCCAGAGCGGCAGATTGGAGAAACCATGCAAGAACTGACACCCGAAACCGTGCTGGAGCAGCCGCAGACCGCCGCCGAGCCGTCTGACGCGCCGCAGCAGCCGCAGCCTGTTACGGTCGTGGACATCCGCTTCCGCAACAACGCAAAATCCTATTATTTTGATCCCGACGGCCTGACGCTCAGTGCCGGGATGCACGTCATCATCGACACGGCGCGCGGTGACGAATTTGGCATCTGCGCCGCCGCAAACCACGACGTAGCCCAGCGGGAGCTGGTGCTGCCGCTGCGCAAAGTCCTGCGCATAGCCACGCAGCAGGATGAGCGCATCAACCTCGACAATCAGGAAAAAGAGAAAAAAGCCTACGACATCTGCCAGCAGAAGATCGCCGCCCACGGCCTGGATATGCAGCTCGTCTCGGCAGAGTGCGCCTTTGACGGCAGCAAGCTGCTGTTCTTCTTCACGGCCGAGGGGCGCGTCGACTTCCGCGAGCTGGTCAAAGACCTCGCCTCCGTCTTCCGCACCCGCATCGAGCTGCGCCAGATCGGCGTGCGTGACAAGGCCAAGATGGTCGGCGGACTTGGCGTGTGTGGCCGCCCGTTCTGCTGCAAGGAATTTCTCGACGATTTCCAGCCCGTCTCCATCAAGATGGCCAAAACGCAGAACCTCAGTCTCAACCCCACCAAGATCTCCGGCACGTGCGGCAGACTCATGTGCTGCCTGAAATACGAGCAGGAAGCCTACGAAGATCTGCTGCGCACCGCGCCAAAGGCCGAGTCGTTCGTCGACACACCCGACGGCCGCGGCACGGTGGTCGAGGTCAATCTGCTGCGCCAGAGCGTCAAGGTTCGCATGGAAGACCATCCGGAGACGATCGGCAGCTACAAAAACGCAGACATCTGCATCCTGCGCAACGGCAAAGCGCGCAAAAATGACCCGCCCATCCCGCGTGAGCTTGCGCCCATCTCGTCACGCCCACGCCCGGTGCAAAAGCAGGAGACATTCTTCGAAGAACTGCCCGAGGTCATCTACGCTGACGCGGTCGCCATGATCGGCGAAGAGCCTGAGCAGCCCACCGCCGAGAGCGCACCGGCGCAGAAGTCCGGCTCTCGCCGCCGTCGTCGCGGTGGCCGGCGCAACAAACCCGCAGTCGAGCGTCCCGCAGCTGAACCGGCCGCCGCGCCCGAGCAGCCCAAGCGTGAGCGCCCCAAAAAAGACCGCGCGCCGCAAGTGGAAAAGCCCGAACGGCCAGAGTCTGCCGACACGCCAGCGCGGCCGCGCAGACGCAGACATCGCGGTGGTGGCCGCAAAAACGCCGGTGAGAATCCCGCGCCCAAGTCCGAAACCTGAGCGCCATTCCCCGATCGAAACGAAAAAACGTGGCAGCGGCTTGACCGCGGCCACGTTTTTTGTTGTATCGGTTCTATTCCGTCTGCTGCAAAAGCTGCGCAAGCTCCTGCACCGTTTTGCAATAATAGTCGCAGTTATGGCGCATAAACTGCTCAATCTGTGGGATGTCGTTGGCCCAACCGGCGGCAGCGAACGCCACGCCGCACGCGCGCGCCATGTCGTAGCCCGGCTTGAGATCGTCCACCACCAAAAGCTCCTGCGGCGTTAGCGAAAAGCGCTGCATGATCTGCTCCAGCGGCCATGCGTTCGGCTTGCGCTGTTCAGGCGGCTGCTCCCAGCCGAAGATCACGTCCGGCTGCGGCAGCCCGTTTTCGCGGTAATCGCGCTCGATGGCCTCGCGTACCGAGTGCGACACCACCGCGATCAGCCCGCCTTCGGCGCGCTGGCGCTGCAAAATCTCGCGGATGCCCGGATAGGCGCGCGGGACGCGGGTGCGGATCCACTCCTGCCAGAAGCGAAACTCCCCGTCCATCTCCTCGGGCGTAAAGCCCAGCTCGTCCTGAAACAGTGCATGGATGCCGGGGTCGAAGTTTTTCCGGAAATACTCTTCCAGCGTGTAGCGCGCCTGCGGGCGCACCTGCTCCAGATAGGCCAGAAACGACGGAAAATGGATCGTCGCGGTCGAATTGACCGTTGTATCGTCGTGATCCATCACAAGACACCGAAATCGCAGCATAAGCGCCTCCTGTTTTTTCTTTCGCCTATCATACCAGCTGGCGGCACGAAGCGCAAGAAAAAAGATTTCTTAATTTTCCCGGAAGAATTGCTATTTTAAAAAACCTGTGGTATCATAATGCTGTATATATGTATCGTATGCGGCGCGTGCGCCGCGTCCGGAATGTCAAGGCTGATGGAGGTACGATTATGAATAAAAAAAGAAAACAGGGCATTTGGCTGCGCCGGAATCTGCCGTTTCTGGTTGCAATTGCGGCGCTGATCTTGCTGGTGCTTATCATCGTGCTGGTTGCGCGCGGCTGTTCCAGCTCGACCGACGAGACGATCCAGGCCAAAGCCTTTTCCACAGGCGCGACCATCGACCTGCCCATCTCATCCAAAACCACCGGGCTGAACACCGCCGACTTCAGCGCCTACGGCGGCTACCAGTTCGAAAGCGGTAAAAAGCTCAGTAGTCTGAGCAAGCAAATCGTCAAAGCCAACGAGGGCGTCACCGCCACGACCTATACCAACAGCTACGGCGCTTGCGCCGTGTTCACCCGCGCGAACGAAACGGGCGGCACGGATACCTGGTGTCTGTACGTCAAAGACCCGAACAACACCAAGGAAAACTGGTACTTCTTCATGGGTGAATACCGCCAGATCATGCTGGAGTCCGGCGCGCTGGATATGCTCCTGCCGCTGCACCTCATCACCGATGCTTCGCTGCGCGACACCATGTACGCCGCCGTACAGCCCAACACGGTCTACACCTGCGGCGTGGAAAAGCTCGAAGAAGGCCAGACCCTCACCTCGCTTTTCCGCACGTTCTATGAGCAGTCCGGCCTCTACACCGTCACAGCCAGTGACCGGGGCTTTACGCTCGTGCCGCGCGGCGGCGCACAGGAGCTGATCTTCCAGTTTGACGAGCAGCAGACCAGCGGCCAGTTCATGATTACCATCCCGCAGGAAACCGAGCCGCAGCCCGTTGCCAGCGCCGTTGTCAGCTATGGCAAAGACGACCCCGTCACCCTGCCGGAAGATGCATCGCTGTCGCTGTCTTCCATTCTGATGCAGGCCAACTACAAAAAGACCGGCAAGACCGCCGACTACAAATACACCGTTGACCTCGACGGGCAGAGCTATGAGATCGCCCTCGACTGGAAGGACAACACCTGGAACTGCTCCGTGCGCTACAACGGACAGGTCGCCATCCTCGTCACCAAGAGCAGCTGCAACATCGCGGCCATCTTCGCGGCCAACGGGGTCGGTGGTACGCCTGCGCGCGACACGACACTCTGGCCGGATGCCGAGCTGACCGTCACGCAGAAAATCGAGAGCATGGCCACCACCAACGATGTCAACGTCCGCACCGCGCCGTCGACCACCAGTGAAGTCCTCATGACCATGCCGACCGATACGGTCGTGGCCGTCATCGCCGTCACCGGCGAGACGAACGACGGCGAATGGTACGAGATCTGGTACAACGAAGTGTGTGCCTACCTCAACGCCAAATACGTCAAGTCCATCAGCAGCGCCGCCGCTGCCACCGAATAACGCGAAGCCAAAGTGCCCGGAGCCATGCTCCGGGCGCTTTTTGCGGCGCTGATCGTGTGGTTTGTTGTTGGATTTTGCGTTTTTTGTGCGCAAGTCTCTTTTCTTTACGGAGCTTTTGTGTTATACTATTGCTGTATCGTTTATGACCCGCAAAGGAGAATACAGACTATGGATAAATTACGCTGGGGTGTCATCGGTGTGGGCGGCATTGCTGACCGCAGAACGATCCCGGGATTGTTGCTGGCTGACAACGCCGAACTCGTCGCCGTCATGGGGCCTCACGCCGACAAGGTCGAGCGTCTGCGCCAGAAGCACGGTGCGAAGCGCGGCTACACCCGCGAAGAAGACCTTCTGCGCGACCCGGAGGTCGACGCGGTCTACATCGCCACACCCATCGACCTGCACGCGAAGCAGGCGCGGCTGGCCGCCGACTACGGCAAACACATTTTGCTGGAAAAGCCGCTGGGCATGACCGCGGACGAGGCGCAGGCCGTCGTTTCGTATTGCGAGAGCAAGGGCGTTCGCGTCGCAGCGGGCTTTATGATGCGCTTCGGTTCGCACGTGATGAGCATGAAACGTGCCATCGCCGACGGAAAGCTCGGCAAAGTAGTCTCCGGCTACGCACAGTTCACGCTGTGGCTGCCGTATGAGCCGGGCAACTGGCGGCAGTGCAAGGCCAAAGCCGGCGGCGGCGCGATGATGGACTTGTCCGTCCACACCATCGACCTCATGGAATACATCACCGGTATGCGCGTGACGCACGTGGCCGCTATGAACGAAAAGCTCGCCTTCCCGGAGCCGCAGTACGACGTGGAAGACACCTCTACGCTGCTTCTGCGCATGGAAAACGGCGCGCAGTGCGTCGTGCAGTCCAACTTCAACATCCCTGACGAAGCATCCAAATGGCGCGTGGAGTTCTTCGGCACGAAGGGGCGGCTGCTGGGTGATACCATGATCGGTCAGGTCGACGGCGGGAAGCTCAACGCCGTTTTCATCGACAAAAACGTCGCCTACAGCGCCGAACAGACCCACGCCGACGATGCCGGTATCGAGATCCCCGGTGACTTTGGCAACCTCTACACCCGCGAGATCGAGAGTTTTTCCGACTCGATTCTGCATAACAAACCCCTCGTTGCACCCGCGTCGGACGCAGTCCACGTCCAGCGCATCATGGAGTGCGCCTACCGCAGCGGCGAACAGCTGCGGATCATTCAGCTGTAATTTCTTTGGCCGACCGGTCAGTAACACCGGTGGCCGTGTGTATAAAAACAGGAGGTCTTATGAAAAAAGGAATTTGCTGCGCAGGTAATATGATCGTCGACATTACCTATCCCATCGAAACCTGGCCGAAGCAGAACGAACTGACGCACATCACCGAGGGCATCACCCAGTCCACGGGCGGCTCGGTCTGCAATACGATTTCCGACCTGGCCCGGCTTGACCCGGCGCTGCCGCTGGTCGCTTCCGGCTTTGCCGGTCACGATGCCGAGGGCGATTTCGTCCTGCAGGAGATGGGCAAGTACCCCAACATCGACCTGTCCATGGTCAAGCGCAACGGCCGCACGTCCTTCACCGCCGTCATGTCCAACAACCAGACCAAAGAGCGCACCTTCTTCCAGCACGCGGGCGGCAACGCCTACTACGGCGAAGATGACATTGACTGGGACAAGCTGGATGTGGACATCTTCCACATCGGCTATATCCTGCTGCTGCCCGCGCTCGACGCACCCGATGCGGAATACGGCACGAAGATGGCGCGGCTTCTGCACCGCGCACAAAAGGCCGGCATGAAGACCTCCATCGACGTTGTCTCCGAATCCGGCGAGCGTTTCGCGCGCCTTGTCACGCCCGCGCTGCGCTACACCGACTACTGCATCATCAACGAGCTGGAGACGCAGCAGACCACGGGCGTTTTGCTGCGCGGCGAAGACGGTGTGCTGCACGTAGAGAACATGAAAGCCGCTCTGACGAAGCTCCATGAGCTGGGCGTTGCCAAATGGGCGGTCATCCATTGCCCGGAGCTTGGCTGCGGCATGGACGAAAACGGCAACTACTACGAATTTAAGAGCCTCACGCTTCCCAAGGGCTACATCAAGGGCACGGTCGGCGCGGGCGATGCCTTCTGCGCGGGCGTTCTGTACGCGGCAGAGACGGATATGTCCCTGCTTGACGCGCTGAAGCTCGGCGCTTGCAGCGCAGCGGCTTCGTTGAGCGAAGTCAGCGCATCCGACGGCGTCGGCACAAAGGACGAGGTACTCAAGCTGTACGACCTGTACGGCAAGAACTGAAAGAAGGAACGAACGATATGAAACAGGCAGTTATGTACGGCGGCGGCAACATTGGCCGCGGCTTCATCGGCGCAACGCTCAGCCAGTCCGGCTACGAAGTCACCTTCATCGACGTGGCCGAACCGGTCGTCAAGGCGCTTCAGGAAAAGCACCAGTACCCCGTGCGCTACGTCTCGAGCGAGGGGCACGAGGATGTCATCATCGAACACGTCACCGCCGTCAACGGCAACGACACCGAGGCCGCGTCCGAGGCTATCGCCAACTGTGACGTAATGGCCACCGCCGTCGGCGCAAGAATCCTCAAGTTCATCGTCGGCAACATCGTCGCGGGTCTTCGCAAGCGCTGGGCGCGCACGGATAAGCCCCTGAATATCATCATCTGTGAAAACCTGATGGACGCGAATCTAGTCGTGGAAAAAATGCTCAAAGAGCTTTTGACCGAGGACGAGATCAAGCTCTTTGACGCGCGCGTCGGTCTGGTCGAAGCATCCATCGGCCGCATGGTTCCCGTGCAGACCGAGGAAATGAAAGACGGCGAACCCATGCGAGTCTGTGTCGAGCGCTACGGTTTCCTGCCCGTCGACAAAGCCGCATTCAAGGGCGAAATTCCCGAGATCACCAACATGGTACCCTTCGAGCCGTTTGATTTCTATATCAAGCGCAAGCTGTACCTGCACAACATGGGTCACGCGGTCTGCGCATACCTCGGCGGCTACGAAGGCCGGAAGTATATCTATCAGGCCATCGACGATCCCGAGATCCTCTCCATCGTCCAAAACGCCATGCTCGAGAGCGCTATGGCGCTGTCTAAGAAATACGATGTCGCGCTGGACAGTCTGATGCTGCACATGACCGACCTGCTTGGCCGTTTCCGCAACGCCGCTTTGAAAGACACCTGCCAGCGTGTCGGCGGCGACCCGGCTCGTAAGCTCGCCGCAGCAGACCGCCTCATCGGTTCGAGCCTTCTGTGCCTCGAGCAGGGCATCACCCCCGCCTACATTGCCGTCGGCGCAGCGGGCGCGGTGTACCGCTACCTGAATGAAGCCGGCACCGAGCAGTCTGCCGCAGCCGCCACGCAGGTGCTGCACGACGTTTCGGGGCTCGACGCTTCTCACCCGCTTGTCGAGCTGATTCTGGCGCAGTATGCCCGCTTCCTCGAGGGCGAACCCGTCGACGTGATGCGCCGCGCCGCCCAGTCGGTCAAATCTGCCGGCCTTGGCAAGATCATCTGAGCCGTTAAATGCCCACTTATCACAACGCGCCGAAAATCGGCGCGTTGTTTTTGTATACCATCTGCGCACAATTTTCACCTTTTTGTGGACAATTTTCATGCCGCTTCTTGAAATAATCTGCTACAATAGGGAACGTAAAGAAAGCCTCTCGGCTGCCGGTGTATCGGCACGGCAGCAGATATCCTGTACAGACAGCGGTATTTCGTTTTAAAAGCAAAACGTTTCGTTTTCCTCAAACCGAAGCGGTACCGCACGAGAAAGGGGAATGTAAAACAAAGATGGCCGAAACGATTCTCAAAATGACCGGTATCCAGAAGTACTTCCCGGGCGTTCACGCGCTCGACGATGCACAGCTGGAGGTTCGCGAGGGCGAGGTCATGGCGCTCGTCGGTGAAAACGGCGCCGGTAAGTCCACCCTCATGAAAGTGCTGACCGGCATCTACCCGAGCGACGGCGGTACGATCGAGTTTTTTGGCAAACCGGTGCAGGTCAACGGCTCGCGCGACGCGCAGGCGCTCGGCATCTGCATCGTCCATCAGGAGCTGAACCTCATGCAGCACCTGACGGTCGCGGAAAACATCTTCATTGGCCGCGAACCCATGAAGGGCCTGTTCGTTGACAAGGCCCGTCAGAACGCCATGACGCAGGAGCTGTTCGACAAGCTCCACCTCGACCTTGACCCCAAGGCCGTGGTCAAGACCCTCTCCGTTGCCAAACAGCAGATGGTCGAGATCACCAAGGCGCTCTCGCACGATAATACCAAGCTGCTCATCCTCGACGAGCCTTCTGCCGTTCTGACCGACACGGAGATCGACGACCTGTTCGTCTTCATCCGCCAGCTCAAAAAGGCCGGTGTTGGCATCGTCTACATCTCGCACCGCATGGACGAGCTCAAGCGCATCACCGACCGCATCACCGTCATGCGTGACGGCCAGTACGTCGACACTCTCGTCACCGAGAGCGCAGAGATCTCCGATGTCATCCGCCTGATGGTCGGCCGCACGATCTACGAAGAGCCCAAGACCTGCTCGGCCTGTCCGGCTGACGCACCGGTCGTACTCGAGGCCGAACACCTCAGCTCCATCGATGTCAAGGATGTCTCGTTCCGGCTGCGCAAGGGCGAGATCCTCGGCTTCGCCGGTCTGGTCGGCGCAGGCCGCACCGAGACGATGCGCCTTGTGTGCGGCGCAGACCCCATGGACTCCGGTGTCATCAAGGTCGGCGGCCAGCCGGTTCACATCCACTGCCCGCAGGATGCCGTGCGCCACGGCATCGGCTATCTCTCCGAAGACCGTAAGCGCTATGGCCTGTGCCTGAACCTCTCCGTCACCGACAACACCGTCCTGCCGAGTCTCGAGCAGCTGTTCAAAGGCCCGTTCGTCCACAGCGCCACGGCAGACCGCCACGCGCAGGACTACGTGGAAAAGATCCGCACCAAGACCCCGTCGACCCGCGCGCGTGTCGGCAGTCTCTCCGGCGGCAACCAGCAAAAGGTCGTTATCTCCAAGTGGCTGCTGCGTGACTGCGACGTGCTGATCTTCGACGAGCCGACGCGCGGCATCGATGTCGGCGCGAAGAGCGAAATCTACAAGCTCATGACCCAGCTGGCCGAGGAGGGCAAATCGATCATCATGATCTCCTCCGATATGCCGGAGCTGCTGCGTCTTTCCGACCGCATCGTCGTCATGTGCGAAGGCCGTGTCACGGGCGAGCTTGACATTTCCGAAGCAACGCAGGAAAAAATCATGACATATGCAACCAAGAGAGAAGTGAGGGCGTAAATTATGCAAAAACTTGGTGTAAAAAAACTCGATATGCAGAAGCTGCTGGCGCCGGCTGCGCTGGTCATCCTGTACATCATCTTTTCGATCTTCAGTGAAAGCTTCCGGACGATCGATACCATCAAAAACATTCTCGAGTCCAGCTACTACATTGGCTTCATGGCCTTTGGCGTCACGTTCATCATCATCACCGGCGGCATCGACCTGTCTCTCGGCACGGTCATGATGTGCTCGGCGCTGCTTGGCGGCTACGCGTTCAAGCAGGGGCTGCCGCTCATCGTTGCCATTGCGCTGACGCTCTTTGTCGGCATCGCCTTTGGCTTTGTCAACGGCCTGCTCATCGCCAAGCTCAAGCTGCCTCCCTTTATCGCCACCCTGGGCACGCAGATGATGTCCGCCGGCCTTGGCTCGATCATCACCAAGGTGCAGTCCCAGACCTGGCCGACCGCGACCGCTGAGGTCGGCGGCTGGTTCAAGAAGGTCTTCATCCGTGCGGAGCTGTTCGGCATCAAGGGCTTCCCGGTCGGTGCATTCTGGCTGGTCGGCTTCTTCATCATCGCCATGCTCATCCTGCACAAGACCAAGTTTGGCCGCTACGTCTACGCCATCGGCTCGAACGAAGAGGCCACCCGCCTGTCCGGCATCAAGGTCGACAACTGGAAGGTCGCCGTCTATACCCTCTCCGGCTTCTTTGTCGGTATGTGCGGCCTGTTCTACGCTGCGGCCTACACCACCATCACCCCGGGCACCGGTACCGGTCAGGAAATGAACGGTATCACCGGCGTTATCATCGGCGGCACGTCCATGGCGGGCGGCTCCGGCACGATGGTCGGTACGCTCATCGGCGTGTTTATTATGTCCGTTCTGAAGAACGGTCTGCCCGCTTGCGGTCTGCAGGCT
>CAYSTN010000025.1:0-26170 GCA_964434135.1 uncultured Oscillospiraceae bacterium | reverse complement strand
AAAACGATGTGGAACTGCAAAAGAGCAACATCGTTATGCTCGGCCCCACCGGCTGCGGCAAGACTTATCTTGCACAAACACTGGCAAAGATTCTGAACGTGCCCTTCGCCATCGGCGATGCAACCAGCCTGACGGAAGCAGGTTATGTTGGCGAGGATGTGGAAAATATTCTTCTGCGCCTGATTCAGAACGCAGATTACGACATTGAACTGGCACAGCGCGGTATCATCTACATTGATGAAATCGATAAGATCGCCCGCAAGAGCGAAAATCCATCCATTACCCGCGACGTCAGCGGCGAAGGCGTACAGCAGGCTCTGCTGAAAATTTTGGAAGGCACGGTGGCTTCCGTTCCGCCGCAGGGCGGCCGCTAGCATCCCCATCAGGAATTCATTCAGGTCGACACAACCAACATCCTCTTTATCTGCGGCGGCGCGTTCGACGGGCTGGACAAGATCATCGAACAGCGCACCGATACCTCTGCCGTGGGCTTCAGTTCCACGGTCAAGAGCAAATCCGACCACGACGTGGGCAAGCTCTTCCAGCTTGTGCAGCCGCACGATCTGCTGAAGTTCGGCATCATCCCGGAGCTGGTCGGCCGTCTGCCGGTCATCACTTCGCTGCGCAGTCTGGGAAAAGACGACCTTGTGCGCATCCTGACTGAGCCGAAAAACGCCCTTTGCAAGCAGTATCACAAGCTGCTGGCCTACGATCAGGTCGAGTTGAGCTTTGAAAAGGGCGCGCTCGCGGCCATCGCCGAAAAGGCCATCGCCCGCCAGATCGGCGCACGCGGTCTGCGCGCGATCATGGAGCAGATCATGACAAAGATCATGTACGAGATCCCTTCCGATCCGACAATCCAGTCGGTCTGCATCACCGAGCGCTGCGTCCAGACCGGCGAAGCACCCCAGATCACCCGTGACGCCGCAAAGCCCCGCGCTCCCATCAAGAACGCAGGCGTGACGCTGTAACAACACCATCAGGAAGGGAGCGTCTGCTCCCTTCCTGCGTATTTTTATTCTCCACGAAAGGAGACTGAACCCATGAGTGAATATAAGCCGCTGGCCTGTCTGCCGATCTTGCCGCTGCGCGGCATGGTCGTCTTTCCCGGGTGCGTGACCCACTTTGACGTTGGCCGGGTGCGCTCGGCGCGCGCCGTGGAAGAGGCCATGCGCGCCGACCAGCTGATCTTCCTCATCGCCCAGCGCGACGTACAGTGCAACACCCCGAAAAAAGCAGACCTCTACCCTGTCGGCACGGTCGCTTCGATCAGGCAGATTCTGCGCCTACCGGGTGATAATATGCGCATTCTGGTCGAGGGCAAATACCGCGCGCAGTTCACCGACCTCATCCATGCCGAGCCGTATCTGTTTGGCCGCGCCATGGAACTCGATGAGCCGGGCTACCAGCCGGGCGTGATGCGCACGCAGGCGCTGGTGCGGCAGGCGCACCAGCTGTTTGAGCAGTTCGTTGAGCTGGCCGTCAAATCCGGAAAAGAGAGCCTTTTACAGGGCGCAAGCTCGGATGAACCCGGCCCTCTGGCCGACTTTATCGCCCAGAATGCTACCTTTGGCTACGAAGAAAAGCAGACCGTATTGCAGACGCTCCCGCCGGTGCAGCGTCTGTCGCAGTGCGTGCGCTTTTTGGCAAAAGAGCTGGATCTGCTGCATCTGGAATATGAGATCAGCGAGCAGGTGCAGCAGAACGTCGACCAGAACCAGCGCGACTACTATCTGCGCGAGCAGCTGCACGTGATCCGGGAAGAGCTGGGCGAGGGCGACGACAACGACGCGGACAGCTACCGCGAAAAAATCCTTGCGCTTGGACTTGCAAAGGAAACGGAAGAAAAGCTCCTGCGGGAGGTTTCGCGCTTTGCGCGCCAGCAGCCCGGTTCGGCTGAGGCTTCCGTTGCGCGCAACTACCTCGACACGGTGCTTGACCTGCCGTGGAACCGCTGCACCAAAGAGCGGCTGGATGTCAAACAGGCGGCAAAGATCCTCGACGAAGACCACTTCGGGCTTGATCGCGTGAAAAAGCGCGTACTCGAAACGCTGGCCGTGCGCCAGCTTGCGCCGGAGCTTCCGGGGCAGATTCTGTGTCTCGTCGGCCCGCCGGGCGTGGGCAAAACTTCCGTCGCGATCTCCATTGCGCGCGCGCTGAACCGCAAGCTTGCGCGGCTTTCGCTGGGCGGTGTGCGCGATGAGGCCGAAATTCGCGGCCCCCGCACGACCTATATCGGTGCAATGCCGGGCAGAGTGATGAGCGCGCTCATTCAGGCCAAAAGCAACAACGCGCTGCTGCTGCTCGACGAGATCGACAAGCTTGGCAGCGATTACAAGGGTGACCCCGCTTCGGCGCTGCTCGAGGTGCTTGATTCTGCGCAGAATGCCTCGTTCCGTGACCACTACATCGAAGTGCCCTTCGATCTGTCGCGGTGTATGTTCATCACCACCGCCAACACCACCGACACCATCCCGCGCGCGCTGCTCGACCGGATGGAAGTCATTGAGCTTGGCTCGTACACCGACGAAGAAAAATTGCAGATTGCCAAGCAGCATCTGCTTGCCAAGCAGCTCAAGCAGCACGGACTGAAAAAGACGCAGGTGCGCGTCTCGGATGATGCGCTGCGCGAGGTCATCGCGGGCTACACGCGCGAGTCCGGTGTGCGCGAGCTGGAGCGGCAGCTGGCCGCCCTGTGCCGCAAATGCGCCGTGCGCTTTGTCGAAGACGAACCGCCCAAGCGCCTGAACATCAACGCCGGGAATCTGGAGACATATCTGGGCGTGCGCCGCTATCTGCCCGAGGCGCGCGCGGCGGGCGACGTTGTCGGTCTTGTGACCGGCCTTGCGTGGACAGCTGTCGGTGGTACAACGCTCGAGGTCGAGGTCAACGTGGTCGAAGGCAGCGGCAAGCTCGAACTCACGGGCAATCTCGGCGAGGTCATGAAAGAATCCGCCTTTGCCGCCATGAGCTATATCCGCTCGCGCGCAAAGGAACTGGGGCTTGCCCCGGACTTTTATAAAACGCAGGATGTTCACGTCCACTTCCCCGAAGGCGCCGTTCCCAAAGATGGGCCGTCGGCGGGCATCACCATCTGCACCGCGATAGTCTCGGCGCTGACCGGACGCCCGGTGCGGCGGGATATCGCCATGACGGGCGAAATCTCCATCCGGGGACGCGTCCTGCCCATCGGCGGGCTGAAAGAAAAGACCATGGCCGCTCTGCGCCACGGTGTGCGCACCGTCATCATCCCGGCAGAAAACGAAAAGGATCTGGAAGAAATCGACCAGACCGTGCGGCAGGCGCTGCAATTTATCACCGTTTCCAACGCCGATCACGTCCTGCAGTCGGCGCTGCTTGCCCCGCAGCAGGAGCTGTCGCAGCCGATGCTCGCTTCCGACCCGGTTCTGCCCATTGCTGCGCCCAAAACGCGCCGCAAGACCGGCATCCGCCAGTAAAGGAGAACGCCATGAACCTGCACAATGCGCAATTCATCCGCTCCGTGACCGCCGTGGCCGACTGCCCGAAAGACGGCCTGCCGCAGATCGCCTTTGCCGGAAAGTCCAACGTCGGCAAGTCTTCGGTCATCAATAAGCTCCTGCTGCGCAAGAACTTTGCCCGCGTCGGCGAAGCGCCCGGCAAGACCACGCACATCAACTTCTTCTGCATCGACGAGGCCATGTATCTCGTTGACCTGCCGGGCTACGGCTATGCCAAAGTCCCGCTGAAAGAAAAAGAGCGCTGGGGTCGGCTGATGGAGGCATACTTCGCCGCACCGGATACGCTCACGTTCGGTGTCATGCTGGTCGACGCGCGCCACGCGCCCACGGCCAACGATGTCGTGATGGCGAACTATTTTCTGCAATCCGGCAAGCCCTTCGTTGTCGTGGCCAACAAGCTCGACAAACTGAAAAAAAGCGAGATTGAGCCGAATCTGGCGCGCATCCGCACGGTTTTGTCGCTGCCGGACGCAGTGCAGCTGATTCCCTTTTCTGCGGAAAAGGGCGTCGGACGCGAGGATCTTCTGTCCGTCATTCTGCGCGCCGCCGGTGCGTAACGCGACAAAACAAGCCAATACAGACCCTTTCAGCGTGCCCGAGTCCGGCACGCTGAAATTTTTGAAAAATATACACTTTGTTGATATTTTCCGCAAAAAGTATGATATGATAGGTGCAAAATTCCACGCTGTGCGCGGTTGACTGCCGCTGAAACAGCGACCCGGGCGTCAGGGAGGCAAAAGGCTTTGGCAGCTTCATGGATCAGACGAAAACAGAAAGAACCCGCGCTGCCGCCGCGCGCGCAGATCGACGTGGTGTGCGCCGATGCACAGCAGGGGCTGACGGCTGCCGAGGTGCAGCAGCGCATGGACGGCGGCTGGAGCAATCGCCCGGTCGACTCGCCCGGCGCATCGGTCAAGCAGATTCTTGCGAAAAACATCTTTACCTACTTCAACTTCATCTTCTTCCTGCTCGCCGCGTGTGTGATCGCCGTGCGGCAGTGGCTCAACCTGACGTTCATGGGCCCGGTTTTGTGCAATATGTTCATCGGCATCGTGCAGGATCTGCGGGTCAAAAAGAAAGTCGACGGGCTGAAGATCATGGCCGAGCCAAAATGCCGCGCCGTGCGCGACGCGCAGCTCGTCTCTCTGCCGGCTGCGCAGCTCGTGCGTGACGATATCGTTCTCTTTTCCGCCGGAGATCAGATTCCCGCCGATGCCGTTGTCGTGGCTGATACGTGCCGCGTAAACGAGGCGCTCGTCACCGGCGAGGCCGACGAGATCGTCAAAAATCCCGGTGACCGGCTCCTCTCCGGCAGCTTTGTTGTCAGCGGCAGCTGCCGCGCGCGTCTTACGGCTGTCGGCGCGGACAGCTTTGTCTCCCGCCTGACCATCGAAGCCAAGCAGACCGGCGCGCAGCCGCAGTCGGAGATGATGCGCTCACTCACGAGCCTTATCAAGTGGATCGGTTTTCTCGTCATCCCGCTGGGCGCTTTGATGTTCATCAAAGAATATCTCTGGCTGCGAAGTGATCTGGCCGGGGCGGTCACGTCCACGGTCGGCTCGATCGTCGGCATGATACCCGAGGGGCTGTACCTGCTCACGAGTCTTGCGCTTGTTGCCAGCGTAATCCGGCTGGCCAACCGCCGCACACTGGTACACGACATGGGCTGCATCGAAACGCTTGCGCGCGTCGATACGCTCTGCGTGGACAAGACCGGCACCATCACCCAGCCGCAGATGACCCTGGACGAGGTCGTTCCGCTCCAGCCCGAGCGCTACATCGCCGACGATATCCGTCTCATCATGACCGACTACGTTGCCGCCATGCACGACGACAACGAGACGATGGCCGCCGTGCGGCAGTATTTCTCCGGCACTCCCATGCAGACGGCTATCGCCTCGATGCCATTCCGTTCGGCCAAAAAATACGGCGGTGTGTCGTTCCACGAAGACGAGACTTACCTGCTTGGCGCGCCGGATATCCTGCTGGCCGCCTGCGCGGACAAAGACCGCTTTTTGCCGCTGGCCGAGGAATATTCCGCCAGGGGCAGCCGCGTTCTGCTGCTGGCTTTGTATGACGGGCAGCTCGATGACGAAGCGCTCACGGCGGAGCTGATGCCGCTGGCGCTGCTGGTGCTGTCGAACCAGATTCGCCCCGAAGCGCCCCAGACCTTCTCGTATTTCGCCGAACAGGGCGTGCGCGTGCGCGTCATTTCCGGCGATAACCCGCTCACCGTGTCCGAAGTTGCGCGCCGCGCGGGCATCGCGGACGCGGAAAAGTACATTGATGCGCGCGAGCTTAAAACGGACGAAGCGCTTGCGCGCGCCGCCGAAGAGATGACCGTCTTTGGCCGCGTGACCCCTGACCAGAAGAAAAAGCTCATTGCCGCCATGAAACAGGCCGGGCATACCGTTGCCATGACCGGCGACGGCGTCAACGACGTGTTGGCGCTGCGTGAAGCCGATTGCTCCATCGCGATGGCCTCCGGCAGCGGCGTTGCCTGCCAGGCTTCGCACATTGTCCTGCTGGACTCGCAGTTTTCCGCGCTGCCGTCCATCGTTGCCGAGGGTCGCCGCGTCATCAACAACATCGAGCGCAGCGCGTCACTGTATCTGGTCAAAAACATCTTCACGTTCGTGCTTGCGCTCATCACGCTGGTCTTTACGCTGCCGTATCCCTATACCCCGGCGCAGCTGAGTCTGGTCAACGCGGTGACCATCGGTGTGCCGTCGTTCGTGCTTGCCATGGAGCCGAACAAAAACCGCATCAGTGGCCGCTTTTTGCGCAACGTCATCTACCGCGCGCTTCCGGCGGCGCTGTCCGATACGCTGCTCGTCGTTGGCGTGATGCTGTTTTATCTGGCTTTCCCCATCGACGAGGCCATGCTCTCCACGCTCTGCACGGGCATCATGGGCATCGTCGGTCTGATGATGGTCTACCAGACTTCCAAGCCGTTCAACCTGCTGCGCAAGGTCATGCTGGTGCTGCTCACGGCGGGCTTTGCGGCGTGTTATTTCTTCCTGCCGGAGCTGTTTACGCTCAGCCGGCTGGATAAGCCATCGCTGCTGATCTTCGTGGTGCTGGGTCTTTTGACCTTCTCGGTGATGTTCGCCTGCGTCAAGTGTGTTGACCACGCGAAAGACCGCCTGTCGCGCGGCTTTTTCCACAAAAAACGCGATCAGATCCGCTGAAACGAGGTGTGCTGATGCAAAACCGCTACGCTGTATTCGATGTCGAAACGCCCAACGCCCAAAACCGGCGCATGAGCGCCATCGGCCTGTGCCTGGTCGAACAGGGAAGTATTACGCGCGAAGTCTATACCCTGCTTGACCCGGAGACGCACTTCGACCCGTTCCATATCGCCCTGACCGGCATCACGCCGGAGTCCGTGCGCGGCAAGCCGACGTTTGGCGCGCTCTGGCCGCTGCTTGAGCCGCTGCTGCGCGGCAGCATTCTCGTTGCGCACAACGCACCGTTTGACCTGCGTGTGCTGGCCAGCTGCCTGCACGACTACCACATTGACTTTCAGCCGCAGGTGCGCTATCTCTGCACCTGCCAGATGGGGCGGCGCGCGTATCCGTATCTGCCGAACCACAAGCTCAATACCCTGTGTGAACACGTCCATCTGGAACTTGACCACCACAACGCGGGCAGTGACTGCCGCGCGGCGGCAGGTCTGCTTCTGAACTATGTGGAGCAAGGGCTGAACCCGGAGCAGTTCCTGCGCGCCTATCGCTTTGCCGACCGCCGCACCATCTCGTGTTCGAATCCATAAGTTCTCTGACGGACAAAGCACCCGCGCCGAGGTGGCGCGGGTACTTTTGCACTTGACAAATACCCCACCGGGGTATATACTGAACATACCCCACCGGGGTATCAGGGAGGGTCATCCATGTCTACAACCGAGACTTGTCCGTGCGCCAAAAAACAGACCGTGCGCGCACAGGAAGAAAAAAAGAAGCTTTTAAATCGTCTGCGCCGCATCGAGGGGCAGGTGCGCGGGCTACAGACCATGGTCGAGCTTGACGCATACTGCAACGACATCCTGACGCAGTCCGCTGCCGTCAACGCGGCCATCAACGCCTTCAACCGCGAGCTTTTGGCGCAGCATCTGCGCACGTGTGTCACGCGCGAGCTGCGCGAGGGAAATTCTGCCGTCGTGGATGAACTGGCCGCGACCCTGCAAAAGCTAATGAAGTGATGGACTTCAAAGGAGAACACCGAATGCAGCAATTTCTTGTCACCGGAATGCACTGTGCGGCTTGCAGTGCCAATGTTGAAAAAGCCGTCAAAAAAGTCCCCGGCGTGACCGACTGCGCCGTGAGCCTGTTGACCAACTCCATGCACGTCGACGGCACGGCCGAGCCACAGGCCATTGTGCAGGCCGTCGAAGCTGCGGGCTACGGCGCGTCATTGCCCGGCGCGCAGCGCGCCGACGCACCGGCAGCCGCCGCGCTGGCCGATACGCAAACGCTGCATCTGAAAAAGCGGTTGATCGCGTCCGTCGCGGTGCTGCTGGTTCTGATGTATGTGTCGATGGGACATATGCTCTGGTCGTGGCCGCTGCCCGTGTGGCTGGAAGAAAACCACGTGTCGATGGGGCTGGTTCAGCTGCTGCTGACGGCGCTCATCCTCGTCATCAATCAGGCGTTTTTCATCAGCGGTACGCGCAGCTTGCTGCGCGGCGCGCCGAATATGGACACGTTAGTCTCGCTCGGCGCGGCGGCCTCGTTCGGCTGGAGCGTCTATGCGCTGTTTGCCATGTCCGATGCGCAGCTGCACGGCGGCAGCGCGGCGGCTATGGCCTATATGGACGAGTTCTATTTTGAATCCGCCGCCATGATCCTCACGCTCATCACCGTCGGCAAGCTGCTCGAGGCACGCGCCAAGGGCAAAACGACCGACGCGCTCAAAAGCCTGATGGCGCTTGCGCCGGAGACGGCAACGGTGCTGCGCGACGGTCAGGAAGCCAAAATTCCCGCCGCACAGGTCAAAAAGGGCGAGATCTTCCTCGTGCGTCCGGGGCAGAGCATCCCCGTCGACGGTATCGTACTGGAAGGTACGAGCGCCGTCAACGAAGCCGCCCTCACCGGCGAGAGCGTCCCCGCGGACAAAGCGCCCGGTGACGGCGTTTCAGCCGCGACCATCAACTGTTCAGGCTTTTTGCGCTGTGAAGCCAGCCGCGTGGGCGAGGATACCACCCTCAGCCAGATCATCCGCATGGTTTCCGATGCTGCCGCAACCAAAGCGCCCATCGCCAAGACCGCAGACAAAGTCGCGGGCGTGTTCGTTCCGGCAGTCATCTCCATCGCCATCGTGACCACGCTCATCTGGCTGCTGCTCGGACGCGCGTTCTCTTTCGCATTGGCGCGCGGCATCTCCGTTCTGGTCATCAGCTGCCCGTGCGCGCTGGGTCTGGCCACGCCGGTCGCGATCATGGTCGGCAGCGGCGTGGGCGCGAAGAACGGTATCCTGTTCAAAACCGCCGCCAGTCTGGAGCAGACGGGACGTACCCGCATCATAGCCCTCGACAAGACCGGTACCATCACCTCCGGGCAGCCGGAGGTCACCGATCTGCTGCCTGCGCCGCAGGTGAGCCGGACGGAGCTGTTGCAGCTGGCCGTCTCGCTGGAAGCGAAAAGCGAGCATCCGCTTGCCGCCGCAATTTTGGCCTACGGCGCGGCCAACGGCATCGAGCCGCAGCCGGTCGAACAGTTTGAAGCCCTCACCGGCAGCGGTCTGCGCGCGCAGACCGCCGGACAGACGCTGCTCGGCGGCAGTGTACGCTACCTTTCCGGCCGGCTGGCCGTTCCTGCGCAGCTGCTGCGGCAGGCAGACGCGCTTTCTCAGGCCGGCAAGACGCCACTGCTGTTTGCGCGCGACGATCAGCTCATGGGGCTCATCGCCGTGGCCGATACCATCAAGCCCGAAAGCCCCGAGGCCATTCGCCAGCTGCGCGCCATGGGCTTGCGCGTGGTCATGCTCACGGGTGACAATGCCCGCACCGCTGCCGCCATCGGCAAGCTTGCCGGAGTGGACGAGGTTGTCGCGGGCGTTCTGCCCGGCGGCAAAGAGGCCGTCATCCGCCGCCTGCAAAAGCTCGGCCCGGTCGCCATGGTCGGTGACGGCATCAACGATGCCCCGGCGCTGACCGCCGCCGATACCGGCATAGCCATCGGCGCGGGCGCGGATGTCGCGGTGGACGCTGCCGACGTGGTTCTGATGAAAAGCTCGCTTCTTGATGTCCCGGCGGCGCTGCGGCTGAGCCGCGCTGCGCTGCGCAACATCCACGAGAACCTGTTCTGGGCGTTCATCTACAACGTCATCGGCATCCCGCTGGCTGCGGGCGCGTTCGTGGGGCTCGGCCTGACACTCAACCCCATGTATGGCGCGGCGGCCATGAGCTTGTCAAGCTTCTGCGTGGTGTCGAACGCGCTGCGGCTGAACCTGTGCCGCCTGTATGACACGCGGCACGATAAAAAAGGAAAACCCCTGCCGGAGCTTGCTCTGACAGAAGAACAAAAGGAGGAATCCACCATGACAAAAACCATGAAGATAACCGGTATGATGTGCCCGCACTGCGAAGCGCGCGTAAAGAAAACGCTTGAAGCGCTCGACGGCGTCGCCGCCGCCGAGGTCAGCCACACCGCCGGAACGGCCGTCGTGACGCTCACGCAGCCGCTGACGGACGAAGCGCTCAAAGCTGCCGTCGAGGCGCAGGATTACACCGTCACCGGCATCGAATAAGTGCTAAGTTGAAACCGACCCTGCAACCCTTCGTTGGGTTGCAGGGTCGGTTTTGCAATGGGTGCGATTTTTCGAGCGGGCAGAGTTGTCCGCGCCTGCGAGTGCAGTGGGAATTTTGGGGTGTGCAGCAAGCCCTCTCAGGCTGCTTCGCCGCCAGCTCTCCCAAAGAGAGAGCCAAGGGCGCGGCAAATCTGCGCCGGGAGAGCCGGCACCGCAGGTGGCTAAGAGGGCTTCTTCCAAATCCGGATCGAATCCCCCGAATTTCGCCCAAACGGCAAAAAAGTCGGCTGCTTTCGCAGCCGACTTTTGCAGTAAGCGGGTCAGTCTTAGTTCAGCTCGGTGATGCCGTCGATGCGCAGCTGGAACGACGGAGCGGACTGGAAGTAAGACTCATGATAGTAACCGTCGAAGACAGCCTCGTCGGCATCGGGAGCGAAGTCGCCGTCCGTGTCGGTCGCGAACGCAGAGGTGACTTCCTCACCGCCAACGGTGAAGGTGCTGGTATCGAAGACGTGCAGCGAGCCGTCCTTGATGGCAGCGATCGTCTCTTCGACCTTTTCAGCCGTACCGGCCGCGCAGGACTCGCCCAGCGTGGTGATGCGGACTGCATCGGCCTCATAGCCCTGAGACCAGTTGGTGTCGAAGCTTTCGCCGTTCATAACAGCGTTGAATGCATACTCATAGAAGACTTCCCAGACGTTGGTGGGAGAGGTCAGAGCGGAGTTCGGCGCAACGGCGAGCATATCGACATTGTAGCCGACGCAGTAGACGGTCGTGCCGGCGGCCAGTGCTTCTTCACAGGCGGACGGAGCGCCGGTGGAGTCGGCGTGCTGGCTGACGATGATGCAGCCGTCAGCGATCAGAGCCTTGGCCGCTTCGTTTTCAGCGGTGATGTTGAACCAGGAGTTGGTGTACTGCACTTCCATCGCAACGTTGGGAACGATGCTGCGCAGGCCAAGGAAGAACGCGGTGTAGCCGGAGACGACTTCTGCGTAGGGATACGCACCGACGTAGCCGATCTTGATGTTGCCGTCGGCGTCGATGTTCTTGTCTTCGACCTTGCCGTCATCGATGAGTTCCTGCAGCTTCAGACCGGCGACAACACCGCCGACGTAGCGCGCTTCATAGATGCCGGTGAATGCATTGTGGAAGTTATCCAGGCCGTCAGCCTTGGCGGTATCGCCGGTCATGGCAACGAACTGAATTTCGGGATATTCCTCGGCTGCCTGACGGCAGAAGGACTGATGGCCATAGGAGTTGGTGATAACGATGTTGCAGCCCTGATCGACGCAGTCAACGCAGGCGTCATAGCAGGTTTCATCTTCGCCGATGGTGTACTTCCAGACGATGTTGCTCTCACTCAGACCCAGCTTGGCGGCAGCTTCCTGGATGCCGGCAATGTGGGAGTAGGTGTAGCCCTCGTTCTCGTCGCCAACCAGAACAACGCCGATCTTGATGTCGGTGCCGACTGCATCAGCAACGGGAGCGGCAGGCTCGTCTTCGGCCTCTTCGGCAGGGGCTTCGGTTTCGGCCGCAGGAGTCTCAGCAGCGGGAGTCTCTTCGGCGGGCTTCGTCTCGGTGGTGGAAGCGCAAGCTACCAGCGCGAAGACCATGACCAGAGCCAGAAGCAGAGCGATGATCTTTTTCATGTGTTCGTTCCTCCTAAAAATTTTTTGACTGTAAGATACAGTCTTGCGGCGGGAATTGCGTCCCGCAGCAAATGGATACCTATATTTTAATTGATTCCCTGCAAAAAAGCAATCTGTTTTTTCGCTTTTGGCGAATAGAAATACACGAAAATACCAGAGAAACCTAAAAAATTTTTTGGAAATTTGGCGATTTGTTATAATTGTTGAAATGCGGCGGCGCGATTTCGTGAAGAACGCCCAATAACATAAGTGGAAATTCTGAGCAGTATTATGATATAGTATTCCTGTATGGCGCGTTTGCGCGCCGCGGCTTACCGAAAAGGAGCGTTTACTGTGAATACTTATGTTGTAAAAGGAAATTTCTGTTTCAGCCGCAGCACGGACGAGATCGTCTGCGCCGAGAAAAGCTGTCTGGTCGTGGAAGACGGCCGCGTGACAGGGCTGTTTTCTGTGCTGCCGGAGCGCTATGCCGCGCTGCCGGTTCTGGATTACGAAGACCGGCTCATCCTGCCGGGCATGAGCGACCTGCACGTCCACGCGCCGCAGTTTGCTTTCCGCGGGCTGGGCATGGATATGGAGCTGCTGGAGTGGCTCAACACCTATACCTTCCCGGAAGAATCGAAATATGCCGATCTGGACTATGCGCAGCGCGCGTATGAGAGCTTTGTGCGCCATCTGCTGCACAGTACGACCACGCGCGCGGCCATCTTTGCCACCATCCACGTCCCGGCGACGCAGCTTTTGATGCAGCTGCTCGACGAGGCGGGCCTGCGCTGCCTTGTGGGCAAGGTCAACATGAACCGCAACTCCCCGGCGTATCTGCGTGAGATCTCGACGAACCAGGCGCTTCGCGACACCGAGCGCTGGCTCGAGCAGTCGCAGGGCGCATACCGCAACGTCAAGCCCATCTTAACGCCGCGCTTCATCCCCTCGTGTACCGATGATCTGATGTTCGGCCTTGCGCGCCTGCGTGCAAAGTACGACGTACCGGTGCAAAGCCACCTGTCCGAGAACTATTCCGAAATCGACTGGATCCGTGAGCTTTGCCCGCATTCGAAGCACTACGGCGATGCGTATGACCAGTTTGGTCTGTTTGGCGGCGGGTATCCGTGCATCATGGCGCACTGCGTCCACTCCGGTGAGGCCGAACAGGCACTGATGCAGAAAAACGGCGTTTTCATCGCCCATTCGCCGGAATCGAACATGAATCTGGCCTCCGGCGTTGCGCCCATCAACCGTTTTCTGGACAACGGTCTGCACGTGGGTCTGGCCACCGATGTGGCCGGCGGCAGCCACGAAAGTATGCTGCGCGCCCTCACCCACGCCATTCAGGCGTCCAAGCTGCGCTGGCGGTTGTACGACCAGGAAGTCAAGCCTTTGTCCTTCGAGCGGGCGTTTTATCTGGCCACGCTGGGCGGCGGTGCGTTCTTCGGCAAGGTCGGCTCGTTTTTGGAAGGGTATGAATTTGATGCCGTCGTCCTCGACGACGCAAGTCTGGATCACCCGCAGCCGCTTTCCGTGCGCGCCCGGCTCGAGCGCGCGGCCTATCTGGCCGACGAGCGCAACCTGTGCGCGAAGTTCGTCAGCGGCGAAAAGATCCTCGGCTGAAGCTTGACACGCGGCAGGGCGTTTGCTAAAATGCGTCAGCAACCAGTTGCCTTGCGATACCGCTGACGCACCACCTTGAAAACATAAGCTGGGCGAAATGCGTTTCGCCCAGCTTGTGGAGTTTTAGGAGAAGCTTATGAAAAAACTTACCACGCGGCAGATCGCCCTGAGTGGCCTTGCCGCCGGGCTGTATGCCGCGCTCACGATCTTAACGGCCTCGTTTGCCTATGGAAACATCCAGTTTCGCGTCGCCGACGCGCTGTGTGTGCTGGTCACGCTCGAACCGAGTTTGACCATCGGGCTGACACTGGGCTGTCTCATCAGCAACCTGTTTTCCACGGTATCCGCGCTGGATATCGTTGTGGGAACGGCGGGGACGCTGCTTGGGTGCGTCTTGGCCGCGAAGATCAAGCGCAGCTGGCTCGTGCCGCTGCCGATCGCGCTGGCCAATGCCGCGCTGGTCGGCGCGATGCTCGCGTGGGTGTACCTGCCCGAGCAGCTGCTGCCGGGCTTTGCGCTCTTTGGCGGCGAAGTTTTGCTGGGCGAGCTTGTGGTGCTGTATCTGTTGGGTGTGCCGCTTTTGCTGTTTTTCCGCAAAAGCGGCCTGATGGAGCGCCTGAGCAGCCCGCGCGGTTAAAGCAGCGCTTCGCGCAGCGCCTGCGGCGTGTCGCACACGATCGTCGCGCCCGCAGCCACCAGCACCTCCCGGTCACGAAAGCCCCAGCTGACGGCGATGCACGGCAGAGCGGCGTTTTTTGCGGTCAGCAGATCGACCTCGGAGTCGCCGATGTACACCGCGCGCGCGTTTTGCAGCCCGAGCG
This sequence comes from uncultured Oscillospiraceae bacterium, assembly GCA_964434135.1. Classification (GTDB taxonomy): domain Bacteria; phylum Bacillota; class Clostridia; order Oscillospirales; family Oscillospiraceae; genus CAG-170. The sequence continues at coordinate 11,845 of CAYSTN010000025.1, read as the reverse complement.
TCTGCATCACGGCAAAGACCGCGTCGGGATACGGCTTTTTTCGCACCGTGTCTTTTGCCCCGGCACACGCGGCCAGCAGCCCCGGAAAACACTGCGCGCAGAGCGTCTGCACCGCATAGTCCGGCTTGTTGGAAACCAGCGCGCACACCACGCCCTGCTGCGCCAGCTCCTTTAAAAGCGGCACAACGCCGTCATAGGGACGGGTGTTGTCGGTGCAGTGGCGGGCATAATACGGCGTGAAGGCCGCCTGAACGGCATCGATCTGTTCCGGCGTGGCCGTGGCGGGTACGCCGCACTCGAGAAGTCTGCGGATGCCGTTGCCGACGAACGCGCGCACTTCTTCGCGGGTGCGCGGGGCAAAGCCCTGCGTGCCAAGCGCGTAATTCAGCGCCTGATGCAGATCGTCGAGCGTATCCAAAAGCGTCCCGTCCAGATCAAAGATCGCAAGCTGATACATAACGTTTTCTCCTTTGCATTTCTGCAACGCATTATACGGTCGTGCGGCGCGCTTGTCAATGCGCCGCACACGGGAAAAATCCGGACGGCTCTATGCAGCCGAATGAAACGAGGGAAACACCATGGACATACGTCCGATCACCGATTTTCACGCACCGGAGCTGGACATCTACGCCCGGCTGACGGAAAACCAGCTGCTCAACCGCGCCGACCCGGCCAACGCCCTGTTCGTAGCGGAAAGCCCGCTGGTCATTGGCCGCGCGCTCGACGCCGGGTGCGAACCGATCTCCTTTCTGATGGAGACGAAGCACATCACCGGCAAGGGCGCGCCGCTGCTGGCGCGCTGCCCCAATGTGCCGGTCTATGCCGCGCCGCTGGACGTTCTGACCCAGCTGACGGGCTTTCACCTCACACGCGGGATGCTTGCGGCCATGCGCCGGCCTGCGCTGCGCGCGCCGCAGACGCTGCTGCAAACGGCAAAGCGCGTGGCCGTGCTGGAAAACGTCATGAACCCGACGAATCTCGGTGCGATCTTCCGTTCGGCGGCGGCGCTGGGAATGGACGCGGTGCTTTTGACCAGCGCGGGCAGCGACCCGCTCTATCGCCGCGCCGTGCGCGTGAGCATGGGCACAGTGTTCCAACTGCCGTGGGCGTATCTGCCCGACACGTGGCCGGCGCTGCTGCGCGAATGCGGCTTTCATACCGTGGCGATGGCGCTGCGGGAAGATTCCATCCGGCTCGATGATGCGCGTCTGGCCGCGCACGAGCGGCTTGCCGTCGTGCTGGGCACAGAGGGTGATGGCCTTGCTGCCGAGACGATCGCCGCGTGTGACGATACCGTGTGCATCCCGATGTGGCACGGAGTCGACTCGCTCAATGTCGCGGCGGCCAGCGCCGTGGCCTTTTACCAGCTGGGGCGGCGGCCGGAGTGAGCCGCAGTCTGAAAATCCGAACCTTACGCCCGGTGGCCGCCGATCTGCCCGTTGCGCTGCCGCGCCGTCGCGCCCTGTTGCAGGCTCATGCCGCGCAGCAGGGCGTTTTTTCCGTACTTCTGCTGGATGGCCAGAATGGCCGTCTGCCGCCGCCGCTCGCGCTGCTTGTCCGGCTGCTCGGACGGCGCTTCAAAGAAGCTCAACTGCCCGTAGCTCTGCTGCGCCGCGTCCTGTTCACGCAGGACGTGGTTGGCCGCGATGTTCAGCCGCCGCACGGTCAGCTGCGGGTCGACGAGCCGGTCAAACAGCGCGCTGACGGCCTGCATGATTTCCTGCGAGGAGGCCGTGTGCGCGCCGAGCTTCTGCGAACCGTGAACGCCCTTCGGCACCTGCCGCCCGTAGCCGTCGGTCACGACCGGCCCGTAATAGCGCCCGGTTTGCAGATTTTCGATGTCGTAGCCGACGTGCAGCACAAGCTGGTCGGTGACAAGCCCCTTTTTCACAAGATCCAGCGCCAGCGCGTCTGCCATCTCACGCAGCACCAGCCGCGCCGTGGATGCCGGATAGGGCGTGGGCAGCACCTGCCCGCTGCTGAGCGAGTGCGTGCGCGGGCGATAGGCTTTGATGTCGGCCATGGTACACGACTCATACCCCCACGCATGATCGATGAGCAGCTCGGCGTTCACGCCGAACATCCGGTACAACAGCTCCTCGTTGTACAGACTCTCCGGCTTGCCGAGCGAGCAGCGCGCAATGTCACCCATCGTATACAGCCCCTTGGACTCCAGCCGCCGCGCATAGCCGCGCCCAATGCGCCAGAAGTCCGTCAGCGGCCGGTGCGACCACAGCGTCCTGCGGTAGCTCATCTCGTCGAGCTGCGCAATGCGCACACCGTTTTCGTCCGCGTCCAGATGCTTGGCCACGATGTCCATCGCGACCTTGGCCAGATAGAGATTCGTGCCGATCCCGGCGGTGGCGGTAATGCCCGTCGTATGCAGCACGTCCAGAATCATTTTTCGCGCCAGACCTTCTGCGTCCAGCCGGTACAGGTTCAGATACCCCGTCACGTCGATGAACACCTCATCGACGGAATAGACGTGGATGTCCTGCGGGGCAATGTATTTCAGGTAGATCTGGTAAATCTGCGCCGAGAGCTGCAAATACAGCGCCATGCGCGGCGGCGCGGCGATATACGAAAGCTCCAGCGACGCATCTTGCGCCAGCGCATCGGCCTGGTCGCTTTTTCCCGTGAACCGGTGCTGCGGCGCGCGCAGACGGCGCGCGGCATTGATCTCGTTGACGCGCTGCACGACCTCGAACAGCCGCGCCCGCCCGGAGATGCCATAGGCCTTGAGCGACGGGGTCACGGCCAGGCAGATGGTCTTTTCCGTGCGCGTGGTGTCCGCCACGACGAGGTTGGTGTTCAGCGGGTCTAAGCCGCGCGCGACGCACTCGGCTGACGCGTAGAAGGATTTTAAGTCAATGGCCAGATAAATTCGCTGCTGCATATATGCCGCCTCCCTGTGCATTTGCGAACATTCTATCACAAATGCAGCAGCAATGCAAGATGGCATAAAAAGTTTGTTCGAAATACACAAAAAACGCAGACGGAAGCAGATCTGCTTCCGTCCGGGAACCGATCAATCCTGTGCATCGAGCCAGCGCAGCACCACGCGCGCCGGATGTCGGCTGCACACACACGCGGCGTAACCCGCGAACGCATCGAGCAGCCGGAAACTCACATCCGCTGCCGCCGGAAAGCGCCCGTCCGGCGCGACGAGACACACGCCGCTCAACGCGCCGCACAGTCCCTGTCCGGTGTACTTGCCATAGCTCTCCTTTGCGCACCACAGTGCAAAAAACGCTGCGTAGTCGCTTTGCCGCAGCCATGCGTCCTCGTCCGGATGAAAAAACCGGCGTGAGAGCGCCGCGCGCCGCACATCGCGGTATTGCTGCACATCCAAACCCACCGGCGCATCGGAAAACGCGCACACCCAGAGCGCGCCGCTGTGCGAGAGGTTGAACTGCACCTGTGGTGCGGCGCGGAAAAACGGCTTGCCCTGTGCGCCGAAGCCGAGCGTCAGATCGTGCAGCTGCGGCGCGTCCAGTGCAGCCGCGCGCAATAAAAGCCGGTGCGACTGGCCGGGCGCGCCGGAATACGGCGCGCAGTACAGCCGCAGCGTCTGCTCAGTCATTCGGCGTGTCGGTCAGCACCTTGCCGATGTTCCACAGGTGCGCCGCGCGCTGCGCCGCGTCGAGCCGCTCTGCCGCGCTGTCATAGCGGATCTCCGCTGTGTGCGCGCCGCAGTCGAGACACGCCGCGTAGAAGCACCACTCGTTTTCCTCTTCCATCAGTCCGGCGCCGCCGCAGATGGGGCACTCCTGCAATTCCAGTTCCTGAAGATCGTCCATGTTCGTCTCTCCTGTGTTGCATTTTTTCTCAGTATAACGCACCGACTGCGCCGCGTCAACAAAAACTCTGCTTGACGGCGCAGCCGGTCAGCCCTTATACTGGAAGAAAAAATCGCCGAAGCGTGGCGTTTGCCCCTTTGGCGCACCGAAAGGCGGCGCGCAGATGCAGAAAAAAACCATATTTTTCGATTTGGACGATACGCTCTATGACCGCTGGATTCCGTATGCCGCCGCGTTCGGGCAGTTTTTCTCCGGCGAATATGCCCATCTGGCCAGAGCGGCTTTTCACGCAGTCCTGCAGCGCGGCTACGAGGTCTTCGTTGCCGCGCACACGGGACAGATCACCATGGACGCGATGCACATCTACCGCCACCAGACGGGACTGCGCGACGTCGGGCTTGCCATCCGTGCGGACGAAGCGCTGCAAATGCAGGCACTGTATGCCGCCGAACAGCGCCGCATCCGGCCAAGCGCGGCCATGTGCGACGCGCTCACGTATGCCCGGGCGCACTTTGCCGCCCTTGGCGTTATCACCAACGGCAGCAGCCGCACACAGCGTGAGAAACTGCAAAGTCTCGGCATGGAGCGCTGGCTCGACGAAGCGCTGGTGTTCATTTCCGACGAGTGCGGCGTGATGAAGCCCGCGCCGGAGCTGTTTTTGCGCGCGCAGCAGGCCGCAGGCGGCGGCCCGTGCGTCTTTGTCGGCGATTCCTGTTCACAGGATATCGCGCCCGCCTCCGCGTGTGGCTGGCAGACCATCTGGATGAATCGCACCGGGCAGGCACCCGTCGGCGCGCAGCCGGATTTCATGGTCCACAGTGACGAAGAACTGTACGCCTGTCTGCAAGCGCTCAGCCGGGAGACTACGCCCGACCCCTGAGGATGTCCAGCGCCTGTTTGGTGTCGCAGTCAAACAGTTCCGGTTCGTCCACCTCGACGAGCAGAAGCTTTTCCGCATGACGCCGGATGACGCTCGAGCCGCCCCGGTCACCCTGCAACGCGCACAGCTCGTCAAAAAGCGCGGCGGGGAACAGACAGGGGTTGCCGCGATGGCCGTCATGCGCAGCCGCGACGATGCACCCGGGGCTTTGCTGCCAGCGCCGGACGAGCCGCGCGACGCTTTCGGCGCGCAAAAGCGGCTGGTCAGCCACCATGTATAAGATGCCCGCGCACCCGCGCAGCGCCTGTGTGCCAAGCCGGACGGTGCGGCTGATGCCGTCGTCAGGGCGGTCGTTCACAATGACCTCGAAGCCCGCCTGCCGCGCCTGCTGCAACAGCGGTTCATACTGCGACACGACCACCACGCGCGCGAACGTGTCCGCCGGGACTGCGTCCAGCGCGAGGGAGAACAGGCTCTTTCCCGCGAAGCTGGCCGTCAGCTTGTTTTCGCCGAAGCGCGCGGCATTTCCCGCCGCCATCAGCACACAGCCGACAGAGATTGCAACAGAAGACATTGTGATCGCTCCTTGTGATTTTCTACAAAACAGTATAGCCATTTTTGCCGATTTTCGCAAGGATCATACGAAATTTTCGACATTCGCGAAAAAATCGTTATTCACAAAGTAGGATAATGTTTTTGCTTTCTCTTCCAAAAATGTTGTGATACAATGTAAAAAACAATGATTGGCTCGCTGCGCCCTGCGCGCACGGGCAGCCGATAAACAGGAGGTATCCGCATGAACATCGTAGGCAAGAGCGAAGTCCGCGTCGACGCCTTTGACAAGGTGACAGGCCGGACAAAATACTATGATGATCTCGCGCCAAAGGACGCGCTTCTCATCAAGATCAAGCACGCGACCATCGCGCACGGCTTTGTCAAGTCCGTCGACATCTCCAAAGCCGAAAAAATCCCCGGCGTGGTCAAGATTCTGACCTGCTTTGACGTGCCGGACACGCCGTTCCCCACAGCCGGTCACCCGTGGTCGATGGACCCGTCGCATCAGGACATTGCCGACCGGCATTTGCTCAACCGCCATGTGCGCTATTACGGCGACGATGTGTGCGCGGTCATCGCCGAAGACGAAGTCGCTGCGGCACAGGCCGTGCGCGCCATCGAGGTCGAATATGACGAGCTTCCGTTCGTGCTTGACGTGCAAAAGGCCATGGAGCCCGGCGCGCCGCAGCTGCACGAGGCATTTGCCAACAACATCCTCAAACACTCCACGTCCTGCGCCGGCAACTATGCCGAAGCCATCAAAGAGCCGGGTCTGATCCGGGTCGAGGGCTGGTACGACACGCCCACGGTGCAGCACTGCCACATTGAAAACCACGGCTGCTTCTGCTACGAAGAAAATGGCCGGCTGGTCGTGACCAGCTCGACGCAGATTCCGCACATCATCCGCCGCGTTGTCGGACAGGCGCTTGGCCGTCCGTGGGGCGATATCCGCGTCATCAAACCGTATATCGGCGGCGGCTTCGGCAACAAGCAGGACGCGCTGTACGAGCCGCTGTGCGCCTGGTGCTGCACACAGGTCGGCGGCCGCTGTGTCAAGCTCGACTGCTCGCGCGAAGAGACGTTCGTCTCCAACCGTGTGCGCCACGCCATCCGTATCCATATCATCTCCTGGCTGCGCAAAGACGGCAGCATCGCCGCGAAGAAGGTCGAATGCTTCTCCAATCAGGGTGCGTATGCGTCCCACGGCCATTCGATCGTGGCCAAGGCGCTCGGTTCGTTCAACCAGCATTATCCCTGCGACAACTTTGAGGGCGATGCCTACACCGTCTTCTCCAACCGTCCCACGGCGGGCGCAATGCGCGGCTACGGTATGCCGCAAGCGTCGTTTGCCGACGAGGCACACGCCGAACAGTGCGCCGAAGCCGTCGGCATGAGCCCGCTGGCCTACCGCTGGCAGAATCTGATGAAGCCCGGCTACTATGACGGCTTCTCGAAGAACGAGCTGTACGACGATTCGTTCCGCCAGTGCATGGAAAAGGGAATGCAGGCCATCGGCTACGAAGAAAAGCTCCGCGCCTACCAGAACCAGACCGGCCCCATTCGCCGCGGCATCGGCCTTGCGACATTCTGGTACAATACTGCGGTCTTCCCCATCTCGCTGGAGACTTCGGCGTGCCGCCTGCAGCTCAACCTCGACGGCACGGTCAACCTGCAAGTCGGCGAGACGGAGATCGGTCAGGGCGCAGATACCGCCTACGCGCAGATGTGCGCGCAGGTGCTGGGCTTGCAGGACTACCACAAAGTCCACGTCATCTCCTGTCAGGATACCGACGTCACCCCGACGGGTCTGGGCGCATATGCCTCGCGCCAGACGTTTACCGCAGGCTTCTCCATCCGCCAGACGGCAGAGCTTCTGAAAAAGAAGATTCTGGACTACGCCTGTGAGGTCACGCGCCAGGCTACTTACAACATGGACATCATCGACTCCAACATCGTCCGCACCACCGACGGCCGCGTTCTGATGAGCCTGTCCGAGCTGTCCATGACCGCGCAGTATAACCCCGTCCACTCCGAGCACCTCACCGCAGAGTCCACCTACACCATCCGCAACAACGCCTATTCGTTCGGCTGCACGCTGGCCGAGGTCGAGGTCGACATCCCCATGTGCAAGGTGAAGCTGCTGAACCTCATCAACGTCCACGACTGCGGCAAGCTCATCAACCCCGCTCTGGCCGAAGGTCAGGTACACGGCGGTATGTCCATGGGCATCGGCTTTGGCCTGTCTGAGCAGCTGCTGTTCGACGAAAAGACAGGTCGCCCGCTCAACAACAACCTGCTCGACTACAAGCTCTCGACCTTTATGGATCATCCGAACCTGCAAGCCGAGTTCGTCGAGAATTACGAGCCGACTTCCGCGTTCGGCACCAAGGCGCTGGGCGAGCCGCCCGCGTGTTCTCCCGCACCGGCCATCCGCAACGCCATCTATCACGCGACCGGTGTCGCCATTGACTGCGCGCCGATCACGCCGCACGTCCTGTTCGCGAAATTCCGCGAAGCAGGGCTCATTCAGGACTGAGGGAGGCAATCACCATGTACGATATGAAAGCGCTGTACGAAGCGCACAGTGTAGACGAGGCCGTTGCCCTTCGTCTGGAACACCCCGAAGCACAGATCATCGCCGGCGGCACGGACGTGCTCGTCCAGATGCGTGAAGGCCGCCGCGCCGGCAAAGAGCTGATCTCCATCCAAAAGATCAACGAAATGCGCGGCGTGTGCATCGACGAGCAGCAGAACATCCGCATCGGCTCGCTCACGACCTTCTCCCACATCACGCATGATCCCATCATCATCGAGAACATCAACGTTCTGGGCGAAGCCGTCGACATGGTCGGCGGCCCGCAGATCCGCAACGCCGGTACGATCGGCGGCAACACCTGCAACGGCGTAACCTCTGCCGACTCTGCCTCGACGCTTCACGCCTGGGAAGCCATCGTCGAGCTGACCGGCAAAAACGGCAAGCGCTATCTTCCCATCAAGGATTTCTACATCAAGGCCGGTACGGTCGACATCAACGTCGCCGAGGGCGAGATTCAGACCGCCCTGCTCATCCCCAAAGCATCCTGGGAGAACACCAGGGGTTTCTACATCAAATACGGAATGCGCAACGCCATGGAGATTGCCACCACCGGCTGTTCGGTCAATGTCCGGCTGTCTGCCGACAAAAAGACCTTTGACCGTGTACGCATCGCCTACGGCGTGGCCGGACCCGTTCCCATGCGCGCGCCGAGCGCCGAGGCTGTGGCCAACGGCCAGCCGGTCACCATGCAGACGGTCGAGGCATTCGCGCAGGCGGTCTTGCAGGATATCAATCCCCGTGACTCGTGGCGCGCAAGCAAGGCGTTCCGGCAGCATATCGCGGTCGAGATGGCAAAGCGCGCGCTGATCGAATCGGTCAAACGCTGTGGAGGTGAGCTGTAATGGCACAGTATGCACTGGTCAAATGTAACATCAACGGCAAAGACGTGGAAAAGGTCGTCGACGTGCGCGCGAGCCTGACGGATATGCTCCGCAACGACTTCCGCCTGACTTCAGTCAAAAAGGGCTGCGAGGTCGGCGAATGCGGCGCGTGTACCGCGCTCATTGACGGCGAAGCCATCAATACCTGCCTGTATCTGGCCGTCTGGGCTGAGGGCAAGCACATCATCACGCTCGAGGGGCTGATGAACCCCGACGGCACGGTGTCGGACATCCAGCAGGCGTTCATGGACGAGACGGCCATTCAGTGCGGCTTCTGCACGCCGGGCTTTGTCCTCACCGCGACGGAGATTCTGAACTCCGGCAAGGAATATACCGATGACGAGTTGCGCAAGCTCCTGTCCGGTCACCTGTGCCGCTGCACGGGCTATCAGAACATCTTCCGCGCCGTGAAAAAGACGATGCTGCGCCGCCTTGGCAAGCCGGAGCTTGCCGAGCAGGTGCGCTGAGACGCAAATCCTGCAACAAACGCAAAATGCCCCGCCGGCTGTATGGCCGGCGGGGTATCGTATTGTTTTATTCCGCTTCCCTGTCCGGGTCCGGGAAGTAGGTCAACATCCGGGGATTGTTCTCGATCTCGTCCGGGTCAACGCCCGTTTCTTCGCACCACTTGAAAAATGCCTTGCTCAAAAAAGCGTTCACATTCTGCATCGCGCTGTAGAGGTTGATCTCCTCGTCACCGACAAACAGGATCGTGTTGATGCCGCCGCGCGTCATCAAGCTGCGCTGGCCTTTGATCTGGCTGTAGCGGAACGCCTGCTTGCGTTTGCCGCGCGCCTTATACAAAAAGCCCGTGTCGTCAAAGTAGATCGTGACCGAGAAATACGTAATGAGCAGGATGATACCCAGCACCAGCACCACCGCCGCGCCGATGATAAACAGCAGATCCTCGCCCTGCGGCAGATACTTGACCAAAACTGCCACACCCAAAAAGCTCAAAATGATGCCAAAGATGGCGCTGCGCCGAGGCGGGCGAACGACAGTTTTGCTCTTTTCCAGTTTCGACTTGGGAAACAGCGCCTTGCACAGCAGATCGATGAGAAAGCACACCAGAAACACCAGCGCGCAGAGGATGATAACAAACAGATATTTCATGCCGCACCCTCCTCAGACCGGCGCGCACAAAACGTGCTGCACCGGAACGTCGTATTCGTCCACTTCCAGATGCTCGAACATCTGAAAGGCATAGCACAGCGCCAGCGTGACGTGCTGCGTGTGCGCGGCGAGATATTTGTCGTAAAACCCGCCGCCGTAGCCGCAGCGATGTCCGTCCGGGTCAAAGGCCAGCCCCGGCATCAGCACGAGCGCCGTCTCATCGTCGGCTTCCGGCTCGTCAAAAAGCGGTTCGGGAATGCCATACGCGCCCGGCGCAACGGCCTGCAAGTCATCCAGCCACAAAAACCGCATCGTCTCGCCGAAGACCTTCGGCACGGCCACGCGCTTGCCGTCGAGCTGCGCACGGCGCAAAACCGGCTCTGTGCGCACTTCCTGGTTGTAAGACAGGTATCCATAGATGCTTTTGGCGTTCTGATAGGCCGGGTGTGCAAAGAGCTGCGCAGCCAGCTTCGCGCTGGCCTGTTCGATCTGCTGCGCGCTCAGTGCGCGCTTTTGCGCGCGCACCTGCGCGCGAAGGGCGGTTTTGTCCATGCTGTGCGCCTCCGAAAGCTTTGTTTGCGTTTCGTCTATTTTACCGCGCAAACGCCCCCGCGTCAACCGTCTTGCGGCGGAAAGGCCGAGTAGACCGCGCCCGGCTGCAAACACACCCCGCGCACCTGCGCCAGCTGCGAGACGGTGCAGAACCGATATCCCTGCGCCTGCAGCGTGTCGACGGCGGCCAGCGCACACTGCACCGAATGCTGTGACAGATCGTGCATCAAAATGATGCGCCCGTCGTGCGCCTGGGATAAGACCGTGGGCAAAACGCCGTCCCACGCGCTTTTATCCCAGTCGCACGGGTCGACCGACCACAAAATGACCGACAGCTCCAATTGCCGCGCCGCGTCCAGCAGCGCCTGGCCATACAGCCCGCCCGGCGGGCGAAACAGCCGTGCGCGCACACCGCACACCTGCTCGACCAGCCGCAGATTCTCCTGCAAATCGCGCAGCGCCGTCTGCGTATCCATGTGCTGCATATAGTCGTGGCAGCAGCTGTGCAGCCCCAGCTCGTGTCCCTGTTTGGCAATGTGCGTGAGCGTTTCGGGATATTCCTGCACGCGGTAGCCGCAGACAAAAAACGTCGCCGATACCTGCCGCTCGGCCAGACCCTGCAAAAGCGTCTCGGTCACCGCGCCGGACGGCCCATCGTCAAAACTCAGCGCCAGATAGCGCGGCGGCGCAGCCGCCGCGCGCACGGGCCGCGCCAGCAGCGCAGCTGCCGCAAACACACAAAGGATCTTCCGCATGGTGCGCTCCTTTCAAAAAACTTCGCTTAGTATGCGCAAAATCCTTTTGAATATTTGACGATTTGCGTAAAATAGAGTATGATAGTCTGGCAAACACAGGAGGAACACGAGCCTATGCTGGAAAAACTGAAGCTGGTCGAGGCACGCTATCTGGAGATGGAAGAGCGCGCGGCGCAGCCGGATTTTTACGCCGACCCCAGGGCCGCCTCGCAGCTGCTCAAGCAGCAGCGGCAGCTCGAACCCATCATCCGCGCCTATCGCAGCTACACCCGGACGCAGCAGGAGCAGCAGGAGCTGCTTGCGCTTTTGTCCGAGCCGCTTGAGCCGGAGATGAAGGCGCTGTGTCAGGACGAGTTTACACAGAACAAAAAAGTGCTGGCCGCGCTGGAACAGGAGCTGAAGCTGCTGCTTCTGCCGCGCGACCCGGACGATGAAAAAAGCGTTATCATGGAGCTGCGCGGCGGTGTCGGCGGCGAAGAGAGCGCGCTGTTTGCCCACAGCCTTTTCCGGATGTACACCATGTACGCGGAAAAGCGCCACTGGAGCGTGACCCTGCTCAACTACAGCGAGACGGAGCTTGGCGGCGTCCGGGAAGCCGATTTTGAAATTGCCGGCACGGGCGTGTACTCCCGGCTGAAATTCGAATCCGGTGTCCACCGTGTCCAGCGCGTCCCGGAGACGGAATCCGGCGGCCGCGTGCATACCTCTACGGC
>CAYSTN010000024.1:14335-26319 GCA_964434135.1 uncultured Oscillospiraceae bacterium | reverse complement strand
AACCCGGCTTTACACACTTTTTCAAATGTGCCAAACGCAACCGCCGGGGGGCTAAAAGACTTTGTCGCCCCGCTGGGTTCGGGCTGCCGCGAATGCGGCAGCCCGAACGTGTTGAAGCAATGCTTTATTTTGCTGTGCCAAGGTAGGCGGCTTTGACGGCTTCGTTTTCCGCAAGCTCTGCGCCCGTGCCCTGCATGAGCAGTTCGCCGGTCTGCATGACATAGGCCCAGTCTGCGACCTTGAGCGCCATGTTCGCGTTCTGCTCGATGAGCAAAACAGTGATGCCCTGGCGGTTGATCTCGCGGATGATGTCGAAGATGCCGCGCACGACGATGGGCGCCAAGCCCAAAGAGGGTTCGTCCATCATGATGAGCTTCGGCTTGGACATGAGCGCGCGGCCAACGGCCAGCATCTGCTGTTCGCCGCCGGAGAGCGTACCGGCCTGCTGCCAGGCGCGCTCTTTCAGGCGCGGGAACAGCTCGTACACGCGTGCAAGGTCAGCGCTCAGGGAGTCTTTGCGCAGGTATGCGCCGATGCGCAGGTTCTCCTCAACGCTCAGGTTATCGAACACCCGGCGGCCTTCCGGTACGAGGGTCACGCCGCTGGCAACGATCTGGTCGGTCGAGCGGCCGATGAGTTCTTTGCCGTCGAGCTGGATGCTGCCGCTCTTGGGGCGAACCAGACCCGCAACGGCTTTGAGCGTGGTGGACTTGCCCGCGCCGTTTGAACCAATGAGCGTGACGATCTTGCCCGCGGGAACACGCAGGTCGATGCCCTTGACGGCCTCGATGCCGCCGTAACTGACAACAAGATTTTGAATGTGCAGCATATCAGCCATCTTCGTCCACCCCCAAGTATGCGTCGATGACGCGTTGATCGTTTTGAATCTCTGCCGGGACACCCGCAGCAATCTGACGGCCAAAGTCGATGACGTAGATGCGGTCGGAAATGTCCATGACGAGGTTCATATGATGTTCAATGAGGAAGATGGTCAGGCCGAACTGGTCGCGGATGCGGCGGATGAACTGCGTCAGCTCGATCGTCTCCTGCGGGTTCATACCGGCTGCCGGTTCGTCGAGCAGAAGAAGCTTCGGCTCGGTGGCAAGCGCGCGGGCAATCTCCAACCGGCGCTGCTTGCCATAGGGCAGGGCAGTGGCCAGCTCGTCTTTGACATCCTCCAGACCGACGATCTGCAACAGCTCCAGCGCGCGCGCACGCTGCGCGGCCTCTTCGTGGCGGTTGAGCCGGAAGGACGCGGAGAAAACGTTGCTCGTGCGGCGCAGGTGCATGGCGGTCAGTACGTTTTCAAAGACCGTCATGGATTTGAACAGGCGGATGTTCTGGAATGTGCGGGCGATGCCGCGCCGGGTGATGACATCGGGCGTGTAGGAGACGACCGGGACATGGACATAGCGCTCGGCATCCGAACCGGCGTAGAGCTTTTTCATTTTGCCGTGCGGATGGTTGCAGACGATCGGTTCGCCGAAGAACTCGACGCGGCCGTTGGTCGGCTCGTAGACACCGGTGATGCAGTTGAAGGCAGTGGTCTTGCCCGCACCGTTCGGGCCGATGAGTGCGACGATCTCACCGCTGAAGACATCCATGGACAGGTCATTGACCGCGACTACGCCGCCAAACTGCATGGTGATATGCTCTACATGAAGAACGGGTGTACTCATGCCGACTTGCCTCCCTTCGCGGATTTTTTTCGCAATCGTCTGGCAAGACCGGCCAGCGAGATCTCACGGTTGCCCATGATGCCCTTGCGGAAGAACAGGACGACGATCATGATGATGACGGAGAAAACGACCATCCGGAAGCCCGGGCGCAGCAGCGGGACTTTGAACGAGCCGAGGTACGTCTCGGTGTCGAGGAAGCGCAGCCACCACTCCTGGCAGGCAATGAACAAAAACGAGCCGAGGCAGCTGCCGGAGATCGAGCCAATGCCGCCAAGCACGACGATGAGCAGAATCTCATACGTCATGGCCGATTTGAAGGAGTTGGCCTGGACAGTGGTCTGATACATGGCCAGAAGCGCGCCGGAGATACCGGCAAAGAACGAGGAAATGGTGAAGGCCATGCGTTTGTGGTGCGCCAGGTTGATGCCCATGGCTTCGGCGGCGATCTCGTCGTCGCGGATGGCCTTGAACGCGCGGCCATAGGTCGAGTTGATGAGCAGCACGACCAGTGCGATGCAGATGCCGCAGATCAGGAAGGGCATGAAGGTGTCGGTAAAGTAGGGGAAGCCGCGCAGCAGCTGCGAGCCGTTGGTGACGGGCGCGAAGCTCTCAAGCTGGACGAGCGCGCGCAGAATCTCCGCAAAGCCCAGCGTGGCGATGGCCAGATAGTCGCTTTTGAGTTTCAGAACCGGCAGACCGATGAGGTAGGCCAGCGCGGCGGCGAGAAGTCCCGCCAGAAGCAGCGATACCGTCACGCCAAGCGCCGTACCGGCGGTCTGGCCGAGGGCGCTTTGCAGCGTCTCGGTCAGCGAGAAGTGCAGAAGCGGCTCGTAATACTGATAGACCGTCGGGCGAAGCGCGTCGGAGATGTTGATGGTGGCAAAGGTGTATGCGCCGATGAGCATGAAGCCCGCCTGACCCAGCGAGAACAGTCCCGTGAAGCCGTTGAGCAGGTTCATGGAGACGGCGACGAGGGAATAGATCGCGCCCTTGCGCAGGATGGTCGTCAGCATGACCGGGATGCCGGGGATGCGGTCGAGCAAAAAGGCCAGCAGATAGATGAGCGCGATGCCGCCGATGGACAGCAGGGTCTGCGGCGAAAGACGTTTTTTGTGTTCCATACGTTGCACCTCAGACTTTCTCGGTCAGCTTTTCACCGAACAGACCCGTCGGCTTGACGACGAGGATGACGATGAGCAGCGCAAACGTGAACGCGTCGGAAAAGGGGGTCAGCCGCAGCCCTTTGAGCAGGTTCTGGCAGATGCCGATTATGAACGCGCCGATGTCCGCTCCCGGGATCGAGCCGATGCCGCCAAAGACAGCCGCGACGAACGCTTTGAGTCCCGGCATCGCGCCCGACGAGGGCATGATGGTCGTGTAGTTGGAGAAGTACAGCAGCGACGCGACCGCAGCGAGCGCCGAGCCGATGATGAAGGTAAAGGAAATGACGGAGTTGATGCGGATGCCCATGAGCTGCGCCGTCTCAAAGTCTTTGGACGCGGCGCGCATGGCCATGCCGACCTTGGTCTTTTTGATGAGGACAACGAGCGCCACCACCAGAAGCAGCGTCAAAATCGGCGTGAGGATGGTCACGCGCTTGGTCGACGCGCCAAGGATGGAGATGGAGTCCGAAATCCACGGAAGCTCGGGGTATTGGCGCGAAACACCGCCGGTGACGTAGTAGGCGAGGTTTTGCAGCAGGTAGCTCACGCCGATGGCCGAGATCATGACGGACATACGCGGCGCCTGGCGCAGGGGTTTATACGCGCAGCGCTCAATGGCGTAGCCGAGGATGACGGTCAGAACGATCACGACCGGGATGGACACGTACAGCGGCATGACTGCCGAGAGATAGACCATCACAAGACCGGCGGCCATGAAGATATCGCCGTGGGCAAAGTTGATGAGGCGCAAAATGCCATAGACCATGGTATAGCCAATGGCGATGAGCGCGTATTGACCCCCGGCAGAGATGCCGGACAGGGCATACGGAAGCCATTGTTTGATAAAATCCATGCGGGATCCTCCTGAAGTGGTTGGATTATCGGCAGCTCAAAATCCCGAACCGCGCCGTGAGCGCCTGACTTGGAGCTGACGATAAAAAGGCGGAAGCCCTCCGGCGGCGGGTTCGAGCGCCGCCGGAGGGAACTGCCGGGGATGAAGCGAGCGTGTGCCCGGTAGGGCTTAGCCCGCGGACTGCACTTTGTAGAACTGGAAGCCGCCGTCTACAGCCTGCTTGATGTAGGCCGTACTCTTGACTGCGTCGCCGTTTTCGTCAAAGCTCAAAGAGCCGGTGACGAGGTCGATGCTCAGACCGGCCAGCGCGTCACGGATGGCCGTGCCGTCGGTGGACTGTGCCTTTTCAATGGCTGCGACTGCCGCCATGTAGGCATCATAGCCAAGCGCGGAGACTGCCGCGACAACGTCGTTGCCGCCGTTGTTGGTCAGCTTCTGCTGGTCGGCGTTGAGCCAGGCTTTGTAGCCGGAGACGAACTCCTTGGCCGCGCCGGACTCGTCGTTCTCGTCAAAGAACGTGGAGACGAAGACCTGCATATCGGTGTTCTTCTGCGCGTCGGAGATGGCGGAGTTTTCCCACGTGTCGCCGCCCATGAGCGGGAGCGTCAGACCCAGAGAGGAAGCCTGTTCGATGATCTGCGGGGCGTAGGCGATGGCAGACGGAGCGAAGATAACATCCGCGCCGCTGGCCACGGCGTTATTGAGGTAGGCGGAGAAGTCAGCCGTGCCTTCGACGAACGTCTCGTCACCGACAATCTCGCCGCCGGCAGCCTCAAAGGCGATGACGAAGTTCTTGGCAAGGCCGACGGTGTAGTCGTCGCCCAGCATGGACAAGACGTATGCTTTCTGCGCGCCGAACTCCTCCATGGCGAACGAGGCCATGACAGAGCCCTGGAACGGATCGAGGAAGCAGACACGGAAGTAGTAGTCGTTGCCAGCCGTGACCGCCGCGTTGGTGCAGGAGCAGCCGATGGCCGGGATCTTGGCGTTGGCGAAGTATGTACCGGCTGCGATGGAGACGCCCGAGCCATAAGAACCGAGGACGACGGAGACTTTGTCCGCGACCAGCTGCTGCGCCGCAGAGACGGCTTTGTCGGTCGAAGACTGGTTATCCTGGATGTCAAGCTCGATCTTGTACTCCGTGCCGCCGATGGTCACGGTGGGCTTGAGAGAATGGGCGTATTCGATGCCGAGAACCTCCTGCTTGCCGCCTGCGCCGTTGTCACCGGACTGCGGTTCGAAGACACCAATCTTGATAACCTTGGAATCCGAGCCGCAGCCTGCGAACAGGCAGACGATCAGCACGACGGATAACAGCAATGCGATGATCTTTTTCATAGTATTTTCCTCCTTCTGTCCGCGCACAAAAGACATCTGTTCACGGAATTATGGTAGCATTATAACGAGTTAGTGTGCAAAAATCAAGCATGAATCGCGATTTTTTTGAAAAAAATTCACGCAGTACGGACAGATGTCCCCGTACAGGCGGCACAAAGGCCAAATATCCCCCAATTTGCAGGAAATTTTGCGCGGCAGACGGCTGCCGGCTGCACCGGAGAAATAGTAGTAGCTTTTTTGTAACAATTCGAATATAATAATAATATTCGCAGAGAACGAGAAAGGAGGAACATGGCAAAACGCCATCACAGAGCGCCATGTGCCTGCGCAGCTGCCGCAGGACAACGAGGAGAAACGTGATCGAAGGTTCGGCGGATGCGTTTCCGTGCGCGTCCCGCGCGCGTGACAAAGCGGACAAATATGCGGGTGACCGCAAAACAAAGCTGCTTTGAGCGGGACAGTGGGCAAATATCTGCGAGTTTGTCCTGTAACATTACCTTACAGGAGGAACAAAACCCTATGTGTGGAATCGTAGGTTATGCGGGCGCGCAGCAGGCTGCGCCCATCTTACTCGAAGGACTCTCCCGGCTGGAATACCGGGGCTATGACTCGGCGGGCATCTGCGTGGAGCAGAAGGGCGCGCTGCGTGTGGAAAAGGCCAAGGGGCGGCTGCAAAACCTCATCGAAAAGACCGATGACGGCGCGGCGCTGCCCGGTACGCTCGGCATTGGGCACACCCGCTGGGCAACGCACGGCGAGCCGAATGACATCAACTCGCACCCGCACGTGTCGCAAAACGGCCGTATTGCGGTCGTTCACAACGGCATCATCGAAAACTATCTGGAGCTGCGCGAATTTTTGCAGCAAAAGGGCATGAGCTTTTCTTCGCAGACCGACACCGAAGTCGTTGCGCAGCTGATGGAATACTGCATGGGGCTGCCGGAGGTCAAGACCGTCTCGGACGCGCTGTACATGGTACTGCACCGCATTGAGGGCGCGTATGCGCTCGGCATCCTCTGCGCGGACGACCCGGAGCATCTGTACGCTGCGCGCAAGGACGCGCCGCTGCTGCTGGGCTATGCCGACGGCGAGAGCTTTATCGCCTCGGACGTGACCGCGCTGGTCAAGTACACGCGCGACGTGGTCTATATGGAAGACGGCGAGGTGGCCATTCTCGGCCGCGACGGCATCCGCGTGTTTAACGCCATGGAGCTGCCCATCGAAAAGGAACACCATCACATCGACTGGGAAATCTCCGCTGCGGAAAAGGGCGGGTATGAGCATTTCATGCTCAAAGAGATCATGGAAGAGCCGGAAGCGCTGCGCCGCGCGATTTTGCCGCGCGTCAAAGACGGCACGGTCGTATTTGACGGGTTGCAGCTCGACATTAGCCAGTATGACAGCATCAAGATCATCGCCTGCGGCTCGTCGTATCACGTGGGGATGGTCGGCAAGTACAACATCGAAAAGCTCACGCGCATCCCGGTCGAGGTTGTGCTGGCCTCGGAGTTCCGCTATTGTGCGCCCATCGTGGACGCGCGCACGCTGGTCATTGTCATTAGCCAGTCGGGCGAGACGCTCGACACCATGGCTGCGCTGCGCGAGGCCAAGAGCCTTGGCGCGCGGATCGTGTCGATCGTCAATGTGGTCGGCAGCTCCATCGCGCGCGAGTCGGACGATGTTCTGTACACCTGGGCAGGGCCGGAGATCGCCGTGGCCACGACCAAGGCGTACTCGACGCAGATGGCCGTTCTCGATCTGCTGGCAGTCTATCTGGCGGTGCAGCGCGGGACGATCGACGCGGCAGAGTGCGCGCGCCTGAGCGCGGCCATCGCCAACGTTCCGGCGCAGGTCGAGCAGATCCTGTCCGCGCGCGAACAGATCCAGTATGACGCGTCGCAGTATTTTAACCACAACTCGGTGTTCTTCATCGGGCGCAATCTGGACTATGCGCTGGGAATGGAGGGCTCGCTCAAGCTCAAGGAAATCTCCTACATCCACTCCGAAGCCTACGCCTCGGGCGAACTCAAGCACGGGACGATCTCGCTCATCGAGCCGGGTACGCTCGTTGTGGCGCTGGGGACATACACGCCGCTGTTTGACAAGGCAATGAGCAACGTCATCGAGGTCAAGGCCAGAGGCGCGAATGTGCTGGCGCTGACGACGCAGTCGCACCGCGCGGAGATGGAAAAGCGCGTCGATGCGATTTTGACCATCCCGGATACGGAGACGATGCTGCTGCCGCTGCTGGGCGTGGTGCCGCTGCAATTGTTTGCGTACTACGTCGCGTTGCAGCGCGGCTGCGACATCGACAAGCCCCGCAACCTCGCCAAGAGCGTGACCGTGGAATAAGAAAAAACACCACTTGCCGCCGGTTTTTTCAAAACCGGCGGCGTTTTTATGCAACAGATCGCCCCGTTTTTGCAACCAGAACAGTGACGGCCGGTCGTACACAAACGAAAAAGGAGGGATGCGGTATGGACGACGGACAGCTGCTGCGGCAGCTGCGGCGCAAGGAGCCTGCCGCGCTCGAACGCGCCATCGCGCAATACAGCGCCTATGTCATGACCATCATCCGTGGCCGAAGCCGCGGAATGCTGACTGAGGAAGACCAGCAGGAGCTGGCTAGCGACGTGTTTTTGATCCTTTGGCAGCAAGCATCCGGCATCGCGCGCGGTAGGCTAAAACCGTGGCTGGGCGCGGTCACGCGCAATCAGACCGTGCAGACGCTGCGGCGCAAGAAGTGCTATGTGCCGCTGGAGGACGACGTGCTTGTCGAGCCGGGCGAGCTGTGGCAGGGACTGTATGAAAAGCAGCGCGCGGTGGCGCTTGCACGGGCGCTGCGAACGCTCAGCGCGCAGGACCGGGAGATTTTTACCGCTTTTATGATCTGACGCAGACCACGGCGCAGATCGCAGAAACGATGGGCCTCAACGCCTCGACTGTTCGCTCGCGGCTCAAGCGCGGGCGCGAGGCGCTGCGGCAGGAATTGTGCAAAGGAGGAGTTTTTTGTGAAGACGAGCTGGGATGTGCTGATGCGCTATGCGCCGGAAAACCCGTATAGCCTCGACCCTATAGAGCCGCAGACGGCAGAAAGGATTCGGAAGCAGACGATGGAGAAAACCAAAATGACAGAAATCAAAACGCCCAGACGCGCGGGGCGTCCGCTGCGGCTGGGACTCATTGCGGCGGCGGTCGTGACGCTGCTGTGCGCGACGGCGTTTGCCGCTGCCAACGGCTGGTTTGGCTTTGACCGGCTGTTCGGCGGGAAGGCTGCGCTGATCGAGAGTCACATCACCAGCTACGATGAAAATGCGGCCGTGGATATCACACAGCCGACGTACACAGAGGAAGAACAGGCCATGATCGGCGAAGGGACGATGCAGGTGCCGGATATTGCCGCTCTGGCAGATACGGGCGTGTGCGCGCAGACAGAGGACTTTATCTTCACATTGGAGTCGATGCTGGCTACGAAGGATACGCTCTATGCCATTATGCGCGTGGACGCAAAGAATGCCGAAGCGGCTGACGCTCTGAGGGCGCTGAAAACGGCAGACCAAAGCGAAACGGAGCGCGCAGGTCTGCTCCAGATCGCAGCGCGGAATAATTCCGGCACGGATAACCGCGAACGCGAATGGAAAAACGGTGGCATGAGTATGGATATCGTGCAAGTACAGGGCAATACGGCCTATGCGGTCGTGACAAACAATGGCGGCGAATTTGCACCGGGCGATAAGATCCTATTCTGGGCGTGGTATCAGGATACGGTCACGAACCTATTTGAAGGGCCCGTTTCGCAGCAGCTGGAGCAGGAGCTGGTGCTCGAGCTAAACGAAAAAGCGGGCGCGCAGAGCGGCTTTGGCTGGCAGACGGCGACCATCACGCCCATTTCGTTCCGGCTCGACGGGACATATGGCAGCGGCGGGACGGCGAACGACGAGGTGACCATCACGCTCAAGGACGGGACGAGCTTCACGCTTGGCTGCGCAGCAAATGGCTACGCGCACAGCCCATATGGCAGCTATGGTTCGCTCGGCTTTTCCGGCACGGCCAGCCCGGAGGACGATCGGGCCAAGCACAGCTGGCTGTTCTCGCAGCTGATCGACCTGGATGCGCTTGCGTCGGTCAGCATTGACGGTGTGGTCTATCCCATCACCGGCGGATAAACGATCGGGACTTGGCGTTTGGCCCCTTCTGTGATATACTCTTGTCAAGAGAAGCACAGGAGGGGCCGCTTTTATGACTGATCGGAAACCAACCAACGAGCGCAGAGCGCTTTGTCTGGGACTGCTTGCCCACGTGGATGCGGGTAAGACGACACTGTCCGAGGCGATGCTCTATGCGGCGGGCGCGCTGCGCACGGCCGGGCGCGTCGACCACGGCGACACCTTTCTGGACACCGACGAGCAGGAGCGCAGCCGGGGCATCACCATTTTTTCCAAACAGGCGATCTTGCAGCTGCCGGGCAGCACCGTGACACTGGTGGACACGCCGGGACACGTTGACTTTTCGGCGGAAATGGAGCGCACGCTGCAAATCCTCGACTGCGCAGTGCTTATCATCAGCGCGCCGTCCGGCGTACAGGGGCACACGCGCACCGTCTGGCAGCTGCTGCGGCGGTATCAGATTCCGACCATGGTGTTCGTCAACAAGATGGACCTGCCCGCCGAAAGCCCGCAGACGCTGCTTGCGGCGCTGCGGCAGGAGCTGGATGCGGGGATTGTGGACTTTTCGCAGAGCGAGACGCAGCTGCACGAGGAGCTTTCGTTGTGCGACGAGGCACTGATGGAGCAGTTTTTGGATAACGGCTCACTGGCGGACGAACAGGTCGCGCAGCTCATCGCGCGCCGCCGGGTCTTCCCGTGTCTGTTTGGCTCGGCTCTGCGGCAAGAGGGCGTACAGGCGCTTTTGCAGCTGCTCGAGCGCTATGCGCCGCAAAGCGCGTATGATGCGCAGTTCGGCGCGCGGGTGTATAAGATCATGCGCGACGAAAAGGGCGCGCGGCTGACGTTTTTGAAGGTCACGGGCGGCACACTCGCGGTCAAGCAGGTGTTGCAGGGTGAGGGCTGGCAGGAAAAAGCCGACCAGCTGCGGCTGTACTCCGGCAGCAAGTTTACCCTGTTGCAGCAAGCACCGGCGGGGACGCTGTGCGCGGTGACGGGACTGAGCAGGACGCTGCCGGGTGACGTGCTGGGCAGTGCGGCGGCGGCGCAGGCGCCGGTTCTGGAGCCGGTGCTGGAATACCGCTTGCAGCTGACCGACGGGACGGACGCGGCACAGGCGTATGCAAAGCTGCGCGTTTTACAGGAAGAAGACCCGGCGCTGCATCTGGTGTGGGATGCGCAGCTGCGCGAAATTCATGTGCAACTGATGGGGCCGGTGCAGATGGAGATTTTGCAGAAGCTGCTGCTCACGCGGTTTTCGCTGCCGGTGCGCTTCGACGAGGGCAGTGTGGTCTATCGTGAGACGATCGCCGAACCGGTCGAGGGCGTGGGGCATTATGAGCCGCTGCGGCACTATGCCGAGGTGCATCTGCTGTTAGAGCCTGCGCCGCCCGGCTCGGGTCTGCAATTTGATACCATGTGCCCGACCGACACGCTGGCGCTGCACTGGCAGCGGCTGATTTTGACGCATCTGGCCGAGAAAGAACACCGGGGCGTGTTGACCGGCGCGCCGCTGAGCGATGTGCGCATCACGCTCGTTACGGGGCGCGCGCACCAAAAGCACACCGAGGGTGGCGATTTCCGGCAGGCAACCTATCGCGCCGTGCGACAGGGCCTGATGAAGGCCAAAAGTGTGCTGCTCGAACCGTGGTATGAATTTCGCATGGAGCTGCCCGCCGACTGTGTCGGGCGCGCCATCACCGACATTGAGCGGATGCAGGGGACATATGACGCGCCGCAGCTTGTGGGGGCACAGGCTACGCTGTGCGGCAGCGCGCCGGTGCGGCTGCTGCGCGCGTATCAGGCGCAGCTGACCGCCTACACCCACGGCACAGGCCGCTTGCAGCTGCGTGTGGCGGGCTATCGCCCCTGCGCCGGACAGGACGAGCTGGTGCAGGCGCTGGGCTATGACCCCGCGCGGGATCTGGAAAACCCGGCAAGCTCGGTCTTTTGCGGCCACGGCGCAGGCTATGAGGTCAAGTGGCAGGACGTGGACGCGGCGGCACATCTGCCGCTTCTGCGGCTGGGCGGTGTGAGCGCGCCGCCGCAGCGTATTGTGCGCGCAGTCGCGCCGGGCGGCGCACCGGAGCTGGAAAAAGAGCTGCTGGCCATTTTTGAGCGCACCTACGGCGCCATCCGCCGCCGCGAGGTGCTGCCGCAGCTGGCGCTGCGCAGCGAGGACAAGCGGGAGTTTCTGCGCGCGCTCGGCCCGGCGGATGATTTTCTGCTGGTCGACGGGTACAACATCATCTTCGCGTGGGACGAGCTGAAACCGCTTGCGCACACGAGTCTCGACACGGCGCGGCACGTGCTGATGAATCTGCTGTGCAACTATCAGGGCTATCGGGGCTGCACGCTGATTCTGGTCTTTGATGCGTACAAAGTCCCGCAGGGATTGGGCGCGGTGGAGCGCTATCACAACATCCACATCGTCTATACCCGGCAGGCAGAGACTGCCGACCAGTATATCGAGCGACTGAGCTTTGAACTGCGCG
This sequence comes from uncultured Oscillospiraceae bacterium, assembly GCA_964434135.1. Classification (GTDB taxonomy): domain Bacteria; phylum Bacillota; class Clostridia; order Oscillospirales; family Oscillospiraceae; genus CAG-170. The sequence goes on along the minus strand of CAYSTN010000024.1, from coordinate 14,628 downwards.
GCCGCCGCCGTGTGCGCGTGGCCACGAGCGACAATCTCGAGCAGCTTATCATCCTCGGGCATGGCGCAGAGCGCATTTCTGCGGCCAATTTCCACGACGAAGTGTATGCCGCACAGGCGGAAATTGAGCAGATTCTTGCGAAAAACAATCAAAAAAACGAGTCCTGAGACGTAAAAACGGGCAGCTGCGAAGCCGGTATGGAAAGCGACAAAAACGATGAAAACAGCTGCCGAGACAGAGCAGCAGGGGGAAGAGTGAAGGGGGACAAAGAGTCCCCCTTCGCGTTTAATCAA
>CAYSTN010000024.1:0-14235 GCA_964434135.1 uncultured Oscillospiraceae bacterium | reverse complement strand
AGCAGGGGGAAGAGTGAAGGGGGACAAAGAGTCCCCCTTCGCGTTTAATCAAGACTTTTTCGGCATGGCGAAAAAGCTTTCGCCATGCCGAAAAAACGGGCAGCTGCGAAGCCGGTATGGAAAGCGACAAAAACGATGAAAACAGCTGCCGAGACAGAGCAGCAGGGGGAAGAGTGAAGGGGGACAAAGAGTCCCCCTTCGCGTTTAATCAAGACTTTTTCGGCATGGCGAAAAAGCTTTCGCCATGCCGAAAAAACGGGCAGCTGCGAAAGCAGCTGCCCGTTGTGTTTTAAATCAGCCTTTTAACTTGTCAAAAAAGCTCTTGCGCTTGGGGTGGCCGTCTTCGCCCACGGAGGACTCAAGCTGCCGCAGCAGCTCCTTCTGCTCCTTGGTGAGCCTGGTCGGCGTTTCGACCACGACGGTGACGAACTGGTCGCCGCGCGTCTTGTAGCCGACATAGGGGATGCCCTTGCCGCGCAGCCGGAAAGTCGTGCCGGTCTGCGTACCCTCGGGAATCTGATAGCGAACCTTGCCGTCGAGGGTGGGGACTTCGATGGACGCGCCCAGCGCGGCCTGTGTAAAGGAGACGGGCATCTGGCACAGGACGTTTGCACCGTCACGCGTGAAGATGGCGTGTTTGCGTACCGTGACCGTCACCAGAAGATCGCCGTTCGGACCGCCGTTTGCCCCGGCGTTGCCCTCGTCACGCACCCGGAAGGATTGCCCGTCGTCGATACCCGCCGGGACTTTGACCCGGATGGTCTTGGCGTGGCGCACCTTGCCCTTGCCGCGACAGGCCGTGCAGGGGTCGGCAATGATGGTGCCGGTGCCGCCGCACTTCGGACACGGCTGGTTGGACTGCATGGTCATGCCCATGAAATTCTGCTGGGTGCGCACGGTACCGCTGCCGTGGCAGTAGTCGCACGTCTGCGGGCTGGTGCCCTCTTTTGCGCCGCTGCCGTGGCAGGTGCTGCACGTTTCAATGCGCGAATAGGTGATCTCACGCTCGCAGCCGAACGCTGCGTCTTCAAAGCTGATCTCGATCTCGCTGACAACGTTCTGCCCCTTGCTCGGGCCGCGTCTGCGGCCGGAAGACGATGCGCCGCCGCCAAAGAAATCGCCAAAGATATCGCCCAGATCACCAAAGCCGCCGAAGCCGCCAAACCCGCCGCCAAAACCGGCGTTGGGGTTGAAGTTCGGGTCGACACCGGCAAAGCCGTATTGGTCGTAGCGCGCCTTTTTCTCCGCATCGGAGAGAACTTCGTAGGCTTCGTTGATCTCTTTGAATTTTTCTTCTGCCGATTTATCGCCGGGGTTCTGATCCGGGTGGTATTTCATCGCCAGCTTGCGGTAGGCCTTTTTCAGCTCCGCATCAGAGGCGTTTTTCTCCACGCCCAGAACCTCATAATAATCTCGTTTGTTTTGCTCTGCCATATACGCTCACCTCTGCTTCGGTGGAGATCAGCCATCCAAAACGGCGAACCGCTCCGAATGGCTGATCTGTACGATCAGTTGTCCTTGACCTCTTCGTAGTCCGCGTCGACAACACCGTCATCCGGTTCGCTGCCCGGCGCGCCGGTCTGCTGGGCGTTGGCCGAAGCGTCAGCCTGCGGCGCAGCGTTCTTGTACAGCTTCTCGGAGACTGCGTAGAAAGCCTTCTGGACTTCTTCGGTGGCAGCCTTGATGGCGGCAAGGTCAGTGCCCTTCTGCGCTTCTTTCAGCTTGTCGATGGCTTCCTTGACGGGCGCTTTTTCCGCGTCGGTGACTTTGTCGCCCATTTCGTTGAGCGTCTTTTCGGACTGATAGATGATCTGGTCGGCGTTGTTGCGGGTGTCGACCTCGTCCTTGCGCGCCTTGTCCTCGGCGGCGTACTGCTCAGCCTCACGAACGGCCTTGTCGATGTCCTCTTTGGAGAGGTTGGACGAGGCGGTGATGGTGATCTTCTGCTCGGCGCCCGTGCCAAGATCCTTGGCCGAGACGTTGACGATGCCGTTGGCGTCGATGTCGAAGGTGACCTCGATCTGCGGAACACCGCGCGGCGCGGGTGCGATGCCGGTCAGCTGGAACTTGCCAAGGGTCTTGTTGTCGGCGGCCATTTCACGCTCGCCCTGCAGGACGTGGACTTCGACGGAAGTCTGGTTGTCTGCGGCGGTGGAGAAGACCTGGCTCTTTTTGGTGGGGATGGTGGTGTTGCGGTCGATGAGCTTGGTGAACACACCGCCCATCGTCTCAATGCCAAGAGACAACGGCGTCACGTCGAGCAGCAGAAGACCCTTGACATCGCCGCCAAGTACGCCGCCCTGAATGGCCGCGCCAACGGCAACGCATTCGTCGGGGTTGATGCCCTTGAAGCCTTCCTTGCCGGTGAGCTTCTTGACCTCGTCCTGCACCGCCGGGATACGCGTCGAGCCGCCGACCAGCAGCACCTTGGAGATGTCGTTGGCAGAAAGACCTGCGTCGGCCATGGCCTGCTTGACGGGGCCTGCAGTGGCCTCGACCAGATGCGCAGTCAGCTCGTTGAACTTCGCGCGCGTGAGCGTCACGTCCAGATGCTTCGGGCCTGTGGCATCGGCGGTGATATAGGGCAGGTTGATGTTGGAAGAAGTGACACCGGAAAGCTCGATCTTGGCCTTTTCGGCAGCTTCTTTGAGGCGCTGCATGGCAACTTTGTCGTTCGACAGGTCGATGCCCTCGGCCTTTTTGAACTCGGCAACGAGGTAGTTCATGACGCACTCGTCAAAATCGTCACCGCCGAGGCGGGTGTTGCCATTGGTGGCAAGCACTTCGATGACACCGTCGCCGATGTCGAGGATGGAGACGTCGAACGTGCCGCCGCCGAGGTCATAGACCATAACCTTCTGCTCGGCTTCCTTGTCTACACCATAGGCCAGCGCCGCAGCAGTCGGCTCGTTGATGATACGCTTGACTTCCAGACCTGCGATCTTGCCGGCATCCTTGGTGGCCTGACGCTGTGCGTCGTTGAAGTAGGCGGGCACGGTGATGACAGCTTCGGTGACCGGGCCGCCAAGGTAGGCTTCTGCGTCAGCTTTCAGCTTTTGCAGGGTCATGGCGGAGATCTCCTGCGGGGTGTATTTCTTGCCGTCGATGTCGACGCGGTAATCGGTGCCCATGTGACGCTTGATGGAAGCGACGGTGCGGTCGTGGTTGGTGACAGCCTGACGCTTGGCAACCTGACCGACCATTCTCTCGCCGGTCTTGGAGAATGCGACAACGGACGGGGTGGTGCGGTTGCCTTCGGCGTTGGTGATAACGACGGGTTCGCCGCCTTCCATAACGGCGACGCAGCTGTTGGTTGTGCCAAGGTCAATGCCAATGATCTTACTCATAATGTGTTCCTCCTATATCAGTCAGCAGATTTTACAACGTTTATTTCGAGCCGGGTTCTCCGGCGGGGTGGGTCAGTTTGCAACTTTTACCATGGCGAAGCGGACAACTTTGTCACCCAGACGGAAGCCCCGCTGGAAGACCTCTGCGATGACGTTTTCGCCGAACGCCTCGTCTTCGATGTGCATGACCGCGTTGTGCAGCTGCGGGTCAAATGTCTCGCCGACTGCGCCGAAACCGGTCACGCCGAGCTTTTCCATCACGCCGACGAGCTGGTTCATGGTCATCTCTACGCCCTTTTTAAAGGCGGCATCCTGTGTGTCCTGTGCAAGTGCGCGCTCGAGATTGTCGTAGACGGGCAGGAACTTCTCCACAGTCTCCGAACGGATGTCGGTGTAGAGGTTCTCGCGCTCTTTCTGGCTGCGTTTGCGGTAGTTGTCGTATTCCGCAGCCAGACGCAAATAACCGTCATGCTCCTGCGCGAGCGCGGCCTTGGCGGCCTCAAGTGCGTCGTCAGGCTGCGGCGCGGCAGGCTCTGCGGCCGCTTCGGCCGCTTCGGTTTGCGCTGCGGCAGTCTGATCGAGCTGCTCCTGCGTGGTTTGTTCTTCGGCCTGTGCGGCCTGTTTGGGATCGTGTTTACTCATAGCGATGCCTCCGGGTCATTGTGCTTGTTTTGCGGCTCTTCAAGAGCCGGAGTCTGGTTTTTCTGGAACATCCGGCTCAGGTTTTCGGCGAAATAACTGAGCCGGGCAGTGATCTGTGCGTAATCCATGCGCGTCGGGCCGACCACGCCGATCATGCCCTGCATCCCGTCACCGATGTCAAACTTGGTCATGACGACGCTGGTGTCGCGCAGCTCTTTGGCGACGTTTTCCGGGCCGACGAGAATCTGTGTGCGGCTGTCAGAGGACAAGGCCGACGGAAGGTTGGAGATGATGTCCTCGTCGAGCGTGGTGAGCATTTTCTGCGCTTTGTCGATGTCGTGGTATTCCGGCTGGGTGAGAAGTTTGGCCTGACCGGTCATATAGACCTCGCTGGGCTGCGTATGCAGCACGGACGAGACAAATTCCATGATGACGGGCACCAGGCTTGCTGCGTTACCGGCGCTGCGGGTGATGCGCTCGAGCAGCTCGGGCGTGAGCTGGTCGGCGGTCAGTTCGGTGACACCGGCATTGAGTACCGCGCCGAGAAGCTTGAGGTCTGTTTCGTTCAGCTCCAGCGGAAGCCGGATGAGCTTATTCTTAACCGAATTGTCGCTGAGCATGACAACCAGAATGAAATTTCCTGCTCCGGCGAGGATCAGATCGAACCGCTTGACCGTCAGTCCGGCGGCGCGCGCGGCCATGGCGTAGGCGGGCAGGTTGGTCATCCGGGAGACGAGCTTGCCGACCTGCGAGACGAGCTTGTCAACCTCGTGCATCTTCAGCTCCATCGCCTGATTGATCGAACGTGTCTCGTCTGTGGACAGGCGGTAATCCTGCATCAGTTCGTCAACGTAGAGCCGATATCCGGCGGGCGAGGGAATGCGTCCGGCCGAGGTGTGCGGCTGCTCAAGATAACCAAGTGTGGTCAGCTCGGCCATTTCATTGCGAATGGTCGCGGAGGACAGATCCATGTCCGGCATCTGCGCGATGGTCTTGGACGCGACCGGCTCGGCCGTGCGGATATACAGATCGACGATGGCGCGCAGAATCTTCTTTTTTCGCTCTGACAGAGCCATGGCTGCACCTCCAGGTCTTGTGGTTTAGCACTCCTTATCTCTGAGTGCTAAACGAAGTGTACCACCGCAAACCGGTAATGTCAAGACCTCAGTCATTAAATAATTTGTGAACAATTTTCCGCTTTTGCGCCTTAGCCGAACAGCAGCCAGACCATGGCAGGGACACTCACCAGACACACGAGCGTACTGACGAACACGCCGCTGGAGGCGACAGTCTCGTCCGCGCCGTATTGGTAGCTGATGAGCGTGGTGTTGCTGGCCACGGGCATACACAAGATCACCGTCATCACGCACAGCGCCGTCTGGTCATGCAGCACAGGGCGCAGGGCGAAATAGGCCAGCAGCGGCACGAGCAGCATTTTCAGAACGATCAGCACGTAGATGCGCCAGTTGCCGAAGATCTGAGAAAAGCGCAGCTGCGCGAGCGAGCAGCCGAGGATCATCATCACGAGCGGGCTGGTCAGATCGCCGACGGTGTCGATGGCCTGATAGACGAGCGCGGGCGCTTGCAGCCCGGTGAGCCGGATGGCAAACGACACCAGCGCGGCCAGGACGCACGGCCGCAGCAGCACGTTCCAGTGAAAGTGAAAGCGCGGCTCACCGCGAATGAGACTCACGCCGTAGCTCCAGCAGACCAGCTGGAACACCAGCACGAACAGCGTCACGTAAAATCCGGCGGCCTCGCCCAGCAGCGACTCGACCACCGGGTAGCCGAGAAAGCCGGTGTTGCCGAGGATGAACATGAAGCGGTACACGCCGCTTTGCGCCGGGTCGATGCGCAAAAGACGAGGAATGGCAAGACTCAGCACGATGAGCGCCGCGTACATCAAAACGACCAGACCGCACAGCCGCAGCAGCTGCGCGCGCGGCATCAGCGTTCCGCCGACGAGCGCCGAGGCGAGAATTTGCAGCGGGTTGGTCACGTTGACAACGAGTGCGGAGAGTTTTTTGTTGCTCTGGGTGTCCATCACGCCGCCCTTGGCCGCGAGAAAGCCCACGAGAATGCAAAAAAAGAAAACGGCCATCTTCTGGCACAGCGCCAATACGTTCATGGCAGTCGGTCCTCCTGTTTTTCGGCACGGTTCTGTCTGTCAGTATATCGGAAAGGTGGAAAAAAGTAAACCCAAACCCGCCAAAGACCGGCGAGTTTGAGCTTACGAAACAATATAATATTATTGAATTTCCTGTTCCAGAGCGTCAAATTCCGGGGTGGAGAAAAATTCGCCCAGAGTCAGGCCAAGCCCATCGCACAGAAGCTTAATGGTGAGCAGCTTGGGATTCTGGCTTTTTCCGTACAGAATGTTTTTCACGCTTGACGGCGACAGCGCGCAGATGGTGGCAAGATGGTTGATGCTGATGTTGCGCTCTGCGCAAAGGGTGAGAATGCGGTATTTCACCGCCGTGATGGTGTCCATACGATACCCCTTTCGATTGCTTTTTCTTTTAGAATATCGAAAAAGACTGGACGAAATAGGCTACGTATGCTACTATTGGTCTATGCGTAGACTACGCATAGGGGAGCGGAGTTATGGCAGATTATCAGAGAATGTATACGATCATGTGCGCTGCGGTAGATGATGTGATTGAGCCGCTGGAACAACTTGGCCTTGCAGCAGCGCAGGTGCGACGCTTGCGAGAGGCGCTTTTACAGGCCGAGGAAGTATACATTCAGACAACTGCAACGACACAGAGAAAAAACGGAATAATATGGTTGCAGCAAGATGAAAAATAGAGCTGACAGCGCAACACAGAACCGCCCGGTACAACTCTTTCGAGTTGTACCGGGCGGTTGTTGAAGGATCAGCCATTTGACTCGCTGGGCAAATCTTCGCCGCGCAGATACCGCCCCATGGGCTTGTACAAAAGCAGTCCAACCAGCAGAACCAGCGCGCAGTCAAGCAGCATATACGACCCGTTGTACAGCGCCGAATACAGCCACGGCGAGGTCATCGTCAGCCCGAAGAACTGCTCGGGCATATATTCGCCCCAGACCGTCGCGCCGGTGACCCAGTGCGCGGCAAAGCGCAGCGCGCAGCCCGCGAGCGTCCCGACAAAAAAGCCGAAGCGCCCCTTTCGGAACAGACCTGCCACGCCTAGAAGCGAGTACGCCAGAAGATAATCGCCCAGCATGGCCTGCCAGCTCCATGCGTAAGCGCCGTCGAGCAGCAGTTGCAGCAGCCCCAGCGCGAACGATGCGAGCATCCCCGGGCCAAAGCCCCAGCGCGCGCAGAAGACGAACATCGGCAGCATCGATACCGTGACCGAACCGCCGTTGGGTAGCGTCCAGAGCTTGATGTAGCCCAGTACCTGCGCCAGGGCGACCATGATGGCTGCTTCGCACAGGCAGCGAAGCGTGAGTTTGGATTTTTTCACGAAAATCCCTCCAAAAGAAAAAAGTACCGCACACAACCGGAAATCTTGGTGTAGTGCAGTACGCAGTGTATATCAGAATACGATCATACGAAACAGCTTCCTACGCCGGCATTACCCGGATCAGGTTTAAGGGACCTGCGGAACACTCCGCAATCTCAGCCGGTTACCCAGCGCCCCTGTGTTCGATTGTCTGTGGCCTGTTGGCATTATAGCGCATCCGGCGCGCGGCTGTCAAGTGCTGTGCCGCGCGCCGGGGAAATTTATACGCTCTCGGAATAACTGCCGAGATAGCAGACGTGTTCGCACACGCTCTCGAGTTCCCCGAGCAGCTTCGGCAGCTGCGGCGAGTAGACCGACGCTTCGAGGTCGAAGTAGAACCGGAACGTGTCGTCAGAGCCGGGGATGGGGCGGCTTTCGAGCTTGGTGAGGTTGATGCCGTAGCCGTAAATATGCGAAAGCACCTGATACAGACTGCCCGGCTCGTTTGCCAGCGTCACAAGCAGGCTCGTCCGGTCTGCGCCGGGGTAGACCTCGGGCTTGGCGGCGATGCAGATGAAGCGGGTGTAGTTGCCGTGTTCGTCCTGGACGCGTTCCTGCAAAAGCTGCAACCCATAGATCTGCGCACACGCGCCCGAGGCGATGGCGGCAAGATCTGTGCGGCGGGACTCGGCAACCATGCGCGCCGCTGCGGCGGTGTTTTCGCAGCGCGTGACGGTGACGTTGGGCATTTGGCGTAAAAACGCCGAACACTGCTCAAGCGCCTGCGGGTGTGAGACGATCTCGCGAATCTGTGAGAGCTTTGCGCCCGGCAGCGCCAGCAGACTGTGGTCAACGCGCAGGCGAATGCTGCGCACGATGGAAAACCGATGCTCCTGCATGAGATCGTATACCGCGTTGACCGAGCCGGCGGTGCTGTTTTCCAGTGGCAGAACGCCATAGCGGCAAAGTCCCTGTTCGATGGCCGAGAAGACCTTGTCAAACGTCGAGCAGAAGAAGACGCTTGGATGCTGGAAGAGCTTGTCACACGCCTGCTGCGAGTACGCACCCTCAACACCCTGACACGCGACGGTTGCCGTGGGCGGGAACAGCTGCGCCGTTTCGGCAACGGCGGTGCGCAGCAGCTCCGGCAGGGTGGTGCTGCTGCCGAGCAGGGTGCGCTGATAGCCCCGGCTGAGTGAGAACAGCAGCCGGAACAGGCTGACGGCCTGCTCCTGCAAGTCCTGCGGCGCATCCTGCACGATCTGCGCGAGCTTCTCGCGTTCGCGCCCGGCATCCAGAACCGGCAGACCCTGCGCGCGTTTATACGCTGCAATTCCGGCTGCGGTCTGCATCCGCCGGGCAAAGAGAGACAAAAGCTCCCGGTCGATCTGATCGATTTGGTTTCTGTAGTCTGAAAGCTCCATGTTTCGCGGTTCCTCCCATAAAAATAGAATAACGCGGCACAGAGTAATCTGTGCCGCGTCGCATACCATCACGTGTCCTGCGCATCACAAATCACCCTTACTGGATAGCAGTAAAGGTAAACAGGAATGCAGCAGACGTGTACATGACCGGTAAGCCCCTTTGCTTCAAGCTGGCATCATCCTATCAGAAAAGAGAGGAAATGTCAAGAACCTTTTGCAAGTTTGGATAAAAGTGCTGTCAAATTCTCCGGCAGGGGACACTCGACCGTGACCGGCTGGCCGGTGCGCGGGTGGCGGAAGCACAGCTGCCGCGCGTGCAGACACTGGCTGCTCTGGCCGAGTTCCGGCTTTTTGTGGCCGTAGACCAGATCGCCGACGATCGGATGGCCGCGGTAGGCCAGATGGACACGAATCTGGTGGGTGCGTCCCGTTTCGAGCTTGCATTCCAGCAGCGTATAGCCCGCGTACCGCTCCAGAACGCGCCAGTGCGTGACGGCGGCGCGGCTGTTTTTCTCGGTGACGGCCATTTTTTTTCGGTCGGTGGGATGACGGCCAATGGGCGCGTCGATCGTGCCGCTGTCTTCGCGCACTTTGCCGCAAACCAGACAGACGTAGGTACGTGCAAGAGAGTGGTCTTTGAGCTGCGCGGCCAGCGCCGCGTGGGCAAAGTCGTTTTTTGCCGCGATGAGCAGCCCGGATGTATCTTTGTCGATGCGGTGGACGATACCCGGGCGCTTTTCTCCGCCAATGCCGGACAGAGAATCGCCGCAGTGCGCCAAAAGCGCATTGACCAGTGTCCCGTCCGGGTGACCCGGCGCGGGATGCACAACAAGCCCCTTGGGCTTGTTGACAACGATGACATCCGCGTCCTCGTAGCGCACATCCAGCGCCAGCGGCTGCGCGGCAATGGGCACTTCGCGTACCTCGGGCAGCGTCAGCTCCAGAACCGTCCCGGCGGGGAGCTTTTCGTTTTTTTTGACACACCGGCCGTTGGCGCACACCGCGCCCTGTTCGATGAGCCGCTGCGCCTGCGAGCGGCTGAGCGTGGGAACAAGGCGGCTCAGAGCCAGATCGAGCCGCTGCTCGTTCGTATCAAGCGTCAGTGTCATGCGGCTGCTCCGATTTGGGCTGCTTGGGCTTGTCCTCAAGCAGCTGTTTGTCTTTGATGAGGATATAGACCACCATGATGATCGCGCCGAAGGTGATGAAGAGATCGGCCACGTTGAACGTAGAGAACCACGGGATGCAGATCATATCGATGACCAGCCCCGAACGGATGCGGTCGATGAAGTTGCCGATCGCGCCGCCGGTGATGGCCGCGACGCACCACAGCTCCGGCTTTTTGCGAAACCACTTTTTGACCAGCACGTAGCCCACAAGCGCCAGATACACCACCGTCATCACCACGAACAGCCACCGGCCGCCGCGCAGCAGACTCAGCGCCATGCCGTCATTGGTGATATAGTGCAGCTGAAGCCAGCCGGGGACGAGCGTGATGGTCTGCCCCGCCAGATGCGCGGCCGCAAGATATTTGGTCAGCTGATCGACGGCAACGATGGCCGCCGTAAACAGTGCAAGCACAACATAAAACAAGGATGATTCCTCCTTTTGGTGATGGACAGATGATACCACAATCCGACCGGCTTTGCAATGGCGCGGCGGGATTTAGCTGCGCTTCGGCAGCTGGTACAGCCGGGTGAACTTCTCTTCCAGATAGTCGAGGAAATAGTCCGGGTTCAGGCTTTCACCCGTGATGGCGCGAATCCACTCGTCCGGGTCGGTGATCGAGGCGATGGAAAACACGTGCTGTTTGAGCCAGTCGAGGATGGGAAGCAGCTCGCCGCGCGCAACGCAGGCGTAGACATCAAAGTCCTTTTGCATTGTGCGCAGAATCTGCACACCGTAGGCCGAGCCGAGCGCATACGACGGGAAGTAGCCGTAAGAGCCGCTCCAGTGGACATCCTGCAAGCAGCCGTGCGCGTCGTCCGGCACGGTAAGACCAAGATAGTCTTTGTACTTCTGATTCCACAGGGTGGGAATCTCGTCTACGGTGATCTCGCCGTTGACAAACGCCTTTTCCAGCTCATAGCGGATGAGGATGTGCAGGCAGTAGGTCAGCTCGTCCGCGTCACAGCGAATCAGCCCCGGCGCGGCGACATTCGCCGCTTCGTACAGTTCGCGCGGCGATACATCGGCGAACGTCTCGCCGCTCAACTCGCGCAGTTTGGAATGGAAGAAGCGCAAAAAGGCCTCGCTGCGGCCAATGAGGTTTTCGTAGAAGCGGGAGATGCACTCGTGCATGGCGTTCGACATGGAATTGTCGGCGTGTTCGCGGTAAAATTCTTCCGGCTCGTTTTGCATGAACAGCGCGTGGCCGCCTTCGTGCAGGGTGGTGAAGATGTTGGAAATGAAGTTCTGCTCGTAATAGTGCGTGGTGACGCGCACGTCATGCGGGCCGTAGTTGTCGGTGAAGGGATGCTCAGTCGTCATAAGAACCAGCGCGTCGCGGCGCAGTCCCTCAAGATCCAGTAAGTACCGTGACGTGGCCTGCTGCTGCGCGATGGGGCACGGGCGCGTCAAAAAGTCCGTGCGGATGGGCTTGCCCTCGGCCTCGATGCGCCGCAGCAGCGGCACGATGCGCGCTTTGAGCGCGTCAAAGAACGCGTCGAGCTGCGCGATGCTGCCGCCTTTTTCAAAATCGTCCAGGCAGGCATCGTAATAGGTGGGCTTTTTCTCTTCGCGCAGGTCGATGAGCCGGCGCGTGTAGCCGATCAGTTCGCGGAAAGAATCGCGAAACAGCGCGTAGTCGCTGGCATTTTTGGCCTCGAGCCACTTGGCGTAGGCACGGCTGAACGCCAGACTCACTTCGTAGTTGAGCCTGGCCGGGACATTTTTTTCTTTTTCGTAGGTATCGTACAGATGCTCGACGACCTTTTTCTGCACGGGCGTGAGGCCGGTATCGTCTTCGTGCAGCGCAAGCAGCAGCTGCGTATAGCGTTTGCCGTGCAGCAGACGGAAGTGCCGGTCGGATAAGACGGCAATATCTGCGCTGGCCTGCTCCATGCCCTCGGGCGGTGCGCAGCATTGCAGATCGAAGCTCAACTTTCCGGCGGCGCGGCTGTAGACGGCCGCTTCATCAAGCAGCTTGCGCAGCTTGTCAAATTTTTGCGTGTTTGTCATGGTTCGCTCCTTTTCTGTCGGTTTTCTGCACGTCAGGCAGTCTGTTTGAGATACCATGCGATGAGCAGGTCGGCGACTTCGCCGTAGCTCTGCACCCCGGATTCTTCGGAAAAGGCTTTGAGATAGGTGTCGTTGACCTTCTGTGCGGCGTCCTGCACCTTGCCTTCATACTGCGCGTAGTGCGCATTGGCCGCGCGGATATCCGCAAGCGTACCGGGCGAGAGGGTGTTCCAGATCTGCGCGGCGGCAGCCTGGTCGACTTTGGACAGGGCGTTGTGGCAGTAGATATACGCGCCGTAAGCGCCGGAGTAGCGGAAGACGGCCTCGGGTGAGGCCATACAGGCCAGATACGCGCAGAAGTTTGCGCCGTCTTCGGCGGCCACGGCCTGCCGGTGCGCCAGCTCGTGGCACATGGTAAACGGCAGCCACGCCGAATAGGTGTCCGGGTTGACGCACGACTCTGCCGTAAAGCAGATGAAAATGCCCGTCGTGCCCGTCTGGCTGAACAGCCGCCAACTGGCCAGCGGCTTGACAGAACCGGTCACATCCGCAAAAAGCTCATACGTCCCGGCCAGCTGCGCATAGCCGTCGGCGGCGTGGGCAGCCAGCTCGGAAAAATCCGGCATCACGGCCAGCGCGTCTTCGTCGCGCTCGACTGCCGCCGAGCAGTCGTTGAGCTGCGCGGCATAGTACGCGGTGGCGGCGGTCAGCTCCTGTTTGGAATACTCCCGCACGTCCAGCCCCAGCGTCTGGTCGACCGACGGGCCGAAGTGGTTCAGCCCCCACAGCCCCACGAACAAAAAGATACCCGTACACACCGCGAGCAATACGCCGCACAGCCATGCAAGCAGACTGCGCCGCTTGGTAAAGATGCGGATAAAGGTATACACGAGCCACAAAATGAGCAGCGCCGCCAGCACTTCCCACACGGCGATGGGCAAAAGCCCGGTTACGGTGCCGATGGCGCGCAGCGCCGCACGCGAGAAATCGGAATAAAACGAGAAGACAACATCCGGCGCAGCCTTTGCAAACGCGAGCATAAGCCCCGTCAGCAGCAGCAAGATCGCCGATGCGATCACACGAGCGATGGTTTTCAAGTGCAGGAAGTCCTTTCTGGGAAAATGCGTCCGCGCCGCAGAGCAGGCTCCGGGGCAGACGCTTGCTAAGAGTATAGCACATCTTGACAAAAAACAAAACAGGTCTTTGATTTTTTTGCCTTGCGGTTGACTTTGCGGGGAATTTTACTATAATAAATAAAACAAATCACGTCTGGAGGACGAGAAGATGATGAAAAACAGTGAAAAGACCATGGACAAGATCATTGCCCTGTGTAAAAACCGCGGCTTTGTCTTCGCCGGCAGCGAGATCTACGGCGGTCTGGCGAACAGCTGGGACTATGGCCCTCTGGGCGTAGAGTTCAAAAACAACGTCAAAAAGGCCTGGCTCAAAAAATTCGTGCAGGAAAGCCCCTACAACGTCGGGCTGGATGCGGCCATTATCATGAATCCGCAGACGTGGATCACCACCGGTCACGTCTCGAGCTTTTCCGACCCGCTGCTCGACTGCAAGGCCTGTAAGGCGCGCCACCGCGCCGATAAGCTCATCGGCGAGGCACACCATGAGATCAACGTCGACGCGCTGAGCTTCGACGAGATGGACAAGTTCATCGCCGAACACGACGACATTGTCTGCCCGGTCTGCGGCAAGCATGACTTTACGCCCATCCGTAAGTTCAACCTCATGTTCAAAACGGCCATCGGTGTCACCGAAGACTCGTCTTCGACGTGCTATCTGCGGCCGGAGACTGCACAGGGCATCTTTGTCAACTTTGCCAACATCCAGCGCACCACCCGGCGCAAGCTGCCGTTTGGCGTGTGCCAGGTCGGCAAGGCGTTCCGCAACGAGATTACCCCGGGCAACTTTACTTTCCGTACCCGCGAGTTCGAGCAGATGGAGTGCGAGTTCTTCTGCAAGCCCGGCACCGATCTGGAGTGGTTCGCCTACTGGAAGGACTACTGCGTCAACTGGCTCAAATCGTTGGGCATCCGCGACGAGAACCTGCGCCTGCGTGACCACGAACCGGCAGAGCTGGCGTTCTATTCGCGCGCCACGACCGATATCGAATACGCCTTCCCGTTCACCGACTGGGGCGAACTGTGGGGCATTGCCGACCGGACGAATTATGACCTTGGCCGTCACCAGGAAGCTTCCGGC